>CARDPF010000164.1 GCA_948960675.1 uncultured Eisenbergiella sp. | reverse complement strand
GCGCTTGGATGTAATACGGTGGAGACCTATATTCCGTGGAACCTTCACGAGAAAGAAAAGGGTGTTTTTGATTTTTCCGGTATGCTGGATGTGGCCCGCTTTGTGAGAACGGCACAGGAATTGGGGCTGTGGGTGATTCTGCGCCCGTCGCCCTATATCTGTGCGGAATGGGAGTTTGGCGGGCTGCCCTGGTGGCTTTTGCAGGAAGAGGGAATGCAGCTGCGCTGTATGTATGAGCCATATTTGCGCCATGTGCGGGAATATTACGAAAAGCTGTTTGAGGTGATTGCGCCCCTGCAGATTACCCGGGGAGGCCCGGTGATTTTTATGCAGGTGGAAAACGAATACGGATATTATGGGGATGACGGCGCTTACCTGGCATTTTTAAAACAGCTGATGATTGCATGCGGCTGCAGTGTTCCGCTGGTGACTTCGGACGGTCCCTGGGGGGACGCTTTTTCCTGCGGGCAGGTCGACGGTGTGTTACAGACCGGAAATTTTGGTTCCAAAGGAAAAGAGAAGTTTGCGGTGATGCGCCAAAAGATCGGCGATAAGCCCCTGATGTGCATGGAGTTTTGGGTCGGATGGTTTGACAATTGGGGGGTGTCCTGTCACCAGAGGGGGGATTTGGAAGAACATGTGAAGGATTTGGACGAGATCCTTTCGGAAGGGCATGTCAATATTTACATGTTCATCGGCGGAACCAATTTCGGTTTCACCAACGGTTCCAACTATTACGACGTACTGACCCCGGACGTAACCTCCTATGATTACGACGCGCTGCTTACGGAGGACGGGCAGATTACGCCCAAATACGAAGCGTTCCGGAAGGTGATTGGCAAATATGCCAAGATTCCGGAAGCAGGCTTTAGCACTAAAATTTGCCGCAAGGCATACGGAACGCTGCAGGTAAAGCGCAGCACGGGGCTTTTTGGCAACCTGGACAATCTGGCAAGGCCTGTGGAGACCGTCACGCCCCGGTCCATGGAGAGGATGGGACAGGGATACGGTTATATCCTTTACGAGAGCGCCCTGCGGCGGGAGGGGGATCTGGAAAAGATCCGGCTCTATGGAGCCAATGACCGGGCTAACATTTACATGGATGAAAAACCGGTTTTGACTTTATATGACCGGGAACTTTTGGAGGAGCATACCTTTGAAAATCCGGTGCCCAAGGGGCAAAAGCTGTCGATCCTGATGGAGAATATGGGACGGGTGAATTTTGGGCCGATGCTGGTAAACCAGCGTAAGGGCATTGACCATTGCGTAACCTTAAACGGCCATCAGCATTATTACTGGAAAACCTATTGTCTGCCGATGGAGGATGTAAGCGGCCTGGATTTTTCCAAGCCTTTAGGGGAAAAGGAACCGGGATTTTATGAATTTACCTTTGAAGCAGACGAGGCAGGGGATACGTTTTTGGATTTCTCCGGCTGGGGAAAGGGCTTTGTTTTGCTAAACGGTTTTAATCTGGGAAGGTTCTGGGAGATCGGGCCGCAGAAACGGTTATATGTCCCGGCTCCGCTTCTCTGTAAGGGAACCAATACCATCCTGATTTTTGAGACGGAAGGAAAAGCGCCCGGTACCATCACCCTGTGTGACGAGCCGGATTTGGGCTGACTGAAACCAATATGTATTATGAGATTAACGGAAACATACTGCCGCAGGTGCGGCTTGTGGATAGGGCGGTTTTGGAACCGCCCTATGTTCATAAAAAGAGAAGGCCGGACGAATATATTCTCTATGTCATGCGGAAGGGAACGCTGTACCTGGAGGAAAACGGGCTGGCATATACGTTATCCGAGGGGGACGTCATTCTTTTGGATCCTGATTTTACCCATCAGGGGATCCGTGCGTCCGAATGCGAATACTATTATATCCATTTCCGCCATCCGCAGATATACCGCCGCAGCGAAGATGCGGATTTCGGGCGGCGGGGTATGCAGCTTCGCAGTGAGAGCCTGCAGGAGTGCAGCGGCTCTTACTTAATGTACCGGGATTCCTGGCTGTGTTTTCCCAAAATGCTGCGGCTGCGCACGGGAAAAAGCTATTTAAAGATTCTATCCCTTTTGGAAGACGCGGTGGAGCAAAACCAAAACCAGATGGAAAACTATAAGGTTTCCTGTGCCTGCAGGTTTATGGAGGCCTTGGTGGAGATTGGGAGGGAGGCCGTATCGGTACATGCGCTGGAGAGGGTATTGGAGATTCCGGATTCTTACCGGAAGGTACAAAAGCTTCTCCACTATCTCAACGTCCATTACGGTGAGCCGATCACCAGCGCGTTGATAGAGGAGAAGCTTTCCTGCAATTTTGACTATTTAAACCGCGTGTTTAAGCGTACCATCGGGAAAACCATTTTTGTATATCTCAATGAGACCAGGATACACCATGCCAGGGAGCTTTTGGGGACGACTTCCATGAAAATCACCGCGATCGGCTATCGGGTGGGTTTTCAGGACGAAAGCTATTTCAGCAAGGTATTTAAAAAGTATACGGGCATGTCGCCCGCCCGGTATGAAAAAATGATTTCCCAGCCGGGCTATGCCAAAGTGACGGACGCTGTGGCGACGCCCTCGCCGGATACCGTCACTACAGGGGCAGGCCCTTCCTTATAGGGGGCTACATAAATTAGAAGCTGTCCCCGGTAAGCCCTGCGGTATGGCGCGCCATAGTCGGTGACATCTGCCAGATCCCCGTTTTCCAGTCCCAGCAGCCGGCCGTTTTCCACCCGGACAAGCAGCCGGGTGCTGTCGTCTACAACACGCTGCCCCAGGTTGTCCTGCAGGGTCGCTTCGATTTGGAAAGGCTCCCCTTTCTGGGCGTCCATGGTGCAGGTAAGCTGTATCTGGCAGGCACATCCGGTGGTGGAAAGGCTGTCTGTGATTTCCTGCCCGCCTGCAGCGGCCTTTGCCTGCAGCGTGCCGGGCGCGAAGGGAACCGTGAGACGGATACAATCGCTGTCGGCATCCTTTTCATGGATGCCCAGGCTTTGGCCGTTTAGGAAAAATTCCGCATGCGCAAGATTGGTATAGCATTTTACCAAAACGTCGGAGCCTAAAGGATAATTCCACCGTTCGGAAACGGGGGTGAATTCCCCGTGCCCTGCGTCTGCGGACGCGGTGACAAGGTGAAGCATGGGCACATCGGACCAGAAGCTTTGGCGGCGGTAATAGCCGGGCTTTTCAAAGCCTGCCAGTGTCAAAAGGCCTGCGCCGGAACCGTGAATGGGCCAGCCATGCGCTTCGCCGAGATAATCAATGCCGGTCCAAAGGAACTGTCCCGAAATATACGGATTGTCGGTGACGGCTTTCCATGCGGAGAGACTATGCCCGTTTTCACTGCCCAAAAACGGTTTATCCGGAAAAGCGGCATGGCTCTCCTCGTACAGGTGCTCCTTGTAGTTGTAACCGGCCACGTCCAGCGCATCCAGAAAACCGATTTTGGCGGAAAGTTCCGGAAAAGCGGCCGCAAGGGTCACGGGCCGGGTCGGATCCGCCCTTTTGGCGATACCGCAGAGTCTGGCCGCAAGAGGCGCAAGGCGTTCGGCGTTGGGGCGCTGCGGATTATACTGGCGTTCCTGCGCAGGCTTGTTGGCATCATTGTTTCCCGTCATGCTGGCAAAAGAAGGGTGGCAGTAAGGATCGTTGGGATAGTCGATTTCATTGCCGATGCTCCACAGGATCACGCTGGGATGGTTGCGGTCTTGGCGGATGAAGTCGGTCAGGTCTTGCTCGTGCCACTGGGGAAAATCCAGATAGTAGCCCTGATGGCGGGGCGGGTATACGTTATGCCCCTGCCACCATTTGTTTTTGGGGCCTTCCCATTCGTCGAAGGCTTCGTCCATGACCAAAAACCCCAGCTCATCGCAGAGGTCGTACAGCCCAGGCATGTGGGGATTGTGGCTTGTGCGGATGGCGTTGCAGCCCATGGCTTTGAGCTTTCTTAGGCGGCGTCTCCACACCGCAGGATAGACGGCGGCGCCCAGGCAGCCTGCGTCGTGGTGGACACAGACACCTTTGAGGGTCATGGCTTCTCCGTTTAAGAAAAAGCCGGTGTCCGGGTCGAAGGAAAAGCTGCGGATACCTACCTTTTGGACATCCGCGAGGGAAGTTACCGTATCGTCAGAGTCCGCAAGCCTGTAGGAAAGGCGGGTCTGCAGGGTGTAAAGGGCAGGATGCTTAGGAGCCCAGAGGGCAGGGGCGGCTATGGAAAAGGCGGTGGACACCGTTTGGGTGCCGTAGGCCTCCAAAACGGCATCCCTGCATTGGGAAGCTGCCGTATGGCCCTGTGGATCCAACAGGGTGTTTGTGACCGTGACGGCTGCCGTTTGGCCGGTAGTGTTGGTAATCTCACAGTCCACGGACGCCTGCGCATTTTCGCTGCTGACCTTTGGGGTGGTGAAGAAGATGCCGTTGTAGATTGGATGTATTGCCTCCTCTACGACAAGACGCACCTGCCGGGTGATGCCGGAGCCGGTAAACCAGCGGGAATCGGAAATATCCCTGTGGTCTACGCTGATTGCGACGACGGTGTCACGGTCGAAACAAAACCGGTCCGTAATGTCGTAGGAAAAGGAAACATAGCCGTTGGGCCGCTGGCCCAGATAGCAGCTGTTACACCAGACGCGGCTGTTTTTGTAAACGCCGTCGAAAACCAGCGAAATCCGCTTGCCCTGCCAGGCCTGGTCGGGTGAAATGCGGATGCGGTACCAGCCGATTCCCCCGGCCAGATAACCGGTGCCGCTGGAATATTCCCGCGAAAAGGGAAGGGTTACGGACCAGTCGTGGGGAAGCGTCACTTCCTCCCAGGCCGAATCGTCAAACCAGGACTGCCATGCGTCGGGGATGTCGCCCAAGTGAAAGCGGCAGCGGTCTGTCAGGTAAAGAGTGGTTTTATCCATAGAAACCTCCATTCATGCGCAGCGGCCCTCCGCAACAGTCCAAGCAAGTCCTGTTACGGCATCCGCTGCGTATTTTAACGGCCTGCTGCGCAGTAAATGCACAGGCCTGTCAAAATTGTTACGGATGCGCCAATAATGGCGCATGAAAAAATGTATCCTAATGATTGATTTTACTATAAAGAAAAGCCGCCCCAAAAACAATGGAAAATGGAGTGACTTGTTGTAAAATAGCGACTTTGGGAGTTTGTCCAGGTGGGGGTTGTAGGAAATGGAAAAAAGTGGTACGCTGGGAATTATAAGAAGGAGGGTTTGGAAAATGGAAAGGGAGAAGGATCATTTTTTGTTTGTGCATTTTGCGGGGGAATCCAAAGAGGGGGAGCAGGTCTATTTTGCGGTGAGTAAGGACGGCATGCATTGGGAAGATTTGCATGGGCAACGGCCGGTCCTGCGCTCTTGTATCGGGGAGAAAGGGGTGCGGGATCCGTTCATCCTGCGGTCGGAATTGGACGGGAATTTCTATATCATCGCCACGGATCTGCGCATCGCCAGCGGGAAAGGCTGGGAGGTGGCGCAGCATGCGGGGAGCACGGATCTGGTGATTTGGCGTTCCGGCGACCTGGTCAATTGGTCGGCGCCCTGGGCCGTGAATGGGAAGGTGGAAGGAGCGGGCTGTGTGTGGGCGCCCGAGGCCATTTACGACCCGGAGCAGGGGGCATATCTGGTGTTTTGGGCCTCCTGTGTGAAGGAGGAAGGGGAAAGGGAGCCCAAGCAGAGGATTTACTGTGCTTATACCAAAAACTTCGAGGATTTTAGTGGGCCAGAAAAATATATTGAACGGGATCACCATGTCATTGATACGACGATTGTGGAGCAAAACGGTATGTTCTACCGCTTTTCCAAGGATGAGACGACTAAAAACATCCGTATGGATAGGGGGCGGAGCCTGCGGGGGGCATTTGAGGAGATACCAAGCGCATGTCTGCAGGACATGTCCGGTGTGGAGGGGCCGGCCGCTTTTTGGCTCCCAAAGGCGCAGATGTGGTGTCTCTTGGTGGACCGGTTTGCCCAGGGGCTCGGATATTTGCCGCTGCTTTGCCGGGATTTGGACAGTGGGGCGTTTTGTGTGGCGGATGCAGGGCAGTATGACATGGGCAGGGTGCTAAAAAGACATGGCAGCGTTCTGGCCATTACGCAAAAGGAATACGAAACACTGCGGGAGCGGTTTGGCTGATAGGGGGCTTTTTGTCGCAAATTTGGAAAAGGGGTCAATTTGCCGGAAATATACGGCGCAAATTGTTACAATTTCATTACATAATACGCATTGCCATTTGCTTTAAGGTGATGCTATAATGAAAAGAACAGGAAAAGGGGGTTGCGCGGGTCGGTTTTCATGGAAGACGGCGCAATGCAGAAGTGTAACGGGGGAAGGTTTTGAAACAGTCAGGAAGAAGGCAAAGGGACAGGAAAGGCAGGGGGAGGAAGGCCGGCCGCAGTTTGGGGCGGCTCAACACCCGGCAGATGACGATTATTGTGGCGGTCGCCGCAGCGGTTTCCCTGGGGCTTGTAGGGAGCGGTTTGTATTTGGCGTGTAACCAGGCCGACGGGGACGACGGGGCAGCGCAGGCCCAACCGGTTGCGGTGCTGGAGACGCAGGCCGGCACAGGTGAAGAACTTGCAGAAGCCGGGGAGACGCAGCCGGAGACTGCTGCAGGGACGGAACCGGAATCGGAGACCGAAACGGAGCCGGAAGTATTGGTGGAATTGACACAGGAGAACCGGGAGAACTTCGTAAAGGTGGAAGCCTGTGAGATTGAGCCCGGGGGCGGCAGTTTTGCGGTCAAGGCGTCTGTGGAAGAAAAGCCTGCCAGCGACGACGACCAATTCTATCTGTTTGAGATGGACATGTATGAAACGGAGTTTGCGGGGGAGGGGGAGTTTATCGCTTCCGTCGAAAAGGATAAGTCCTTTACCCTGCGCGCGGATGTGCTTGAGAACCGGGCGGATTCCCGGCTGTATTCCAAATTTGTGGTGGCCGTGAAACTGGACGGGGAGTACGTGCCGCTGTGCGGGCCTGCATATATTACCAATCCGGAGGCGCTGGCCGCTTATACGGCCGCTTTTCCGGCACAAAGCTCCATCAAGGGGATTTTGGTGGATCCCCTTAAGCTTACCGGCGGGGAACTGGACGATCTGGGAATTAAGCATGCCGCTTATAATATCCCGGTTTCCAATATATTGGGGGAGACGACCAACGGCTTATTCCCGACGGTTTATTATACCTACAACGGA
>CARDPF010000163.1 GCA_948960675.1 uncultured Eisenbergiella sp. | reverse complement strand
GATAAATCCCGTTCCAGAAGTAAAAACGGGGCGGGTCTGGGACTGGCGCTTTGTGCGGAAATTTTGCTGCTGCACGGCAGCCGCCTGGAAATCGAAAGTGAGCCGCAAAAAGGTGCCTGCTTTGCATTTGTACTGCGGGGAGCCGAGGAGACGGAGAGATAGGGAATAAGGGGATCATGAAAAGAACGATCGTGAATGTAGGTTTGTTGTTTGGTGTCTTTGCCGTGATCTGCCTGTCCGTGTGGGGGCCGGAAACACTTGCCCGGTACCAGGACCGGAGGGTGCTCAATGAAATCCACACGCAGGCGGTGGAGGGGGAGGGGGAAGGATACCGTTACACTTTGAATGGAAGTGAGAGGGTTTTTCTGCTTTCGCAGTGCCTAAACAGCCAGAATTTGCCGGAAAGTGAGTGGAATGCACGCTTTTTGGGGGAAAACGGGGAACTTTCTTATCAAAATGTAGGCGGCACCTATGCATTTGTGCAAAACCGGCAGGGCCCTTCCGGAAAAGAGATCACGGGGGAAGAGATTTACAAAGTATGTAATGAAGGAATCAAAACTTTTCAGGAATTGGGAATTCTGCCGGATTCGGTCAGGGCGGTGGACGCTTCCAATTACGAAGTAACACTGTATTCCGCCATTGATGTGCTGGAGCCCCGCAATCACATTGCCGTTTGGAAGGTGAGCCTTTCGGACAGCCGGAAAAATGCGGATAAATCCAACCGGCTGATCGACGCATACATTGATGCGGACAACGGGAGGATTTATGAGTTTTACGCCCGCACGGAACTTGGTTGGGACCAGATTGTGCCGGATGATATGGTGGAGGCCTGGAGGGAGTATGCAGGACTTGGGCAGCCGCAGCCGTATCCGGATAACAATCCTTTATTGGAAACAACTCCCTTTTACAAAAAGTATTTGTTCGACGGAATGGAAGGGGAGCATACGGTAGCCACGGTTGGCTTTTATGAAGGAATCAATGAACTGTTCATCAAAATTGCCAAATAGTGGCAGGAGAAGGGGGAACAGGTATGAGGAGATTTTCGATTCTGGGAATTTCCCTTTTGGATATGACGGCGAGGGAATCGCTGCGGCGGGCGGACAGGTGCCTGCGCAGCGGGGCCCTGAATACGGCCACTTATCTGACGACACAGACGCTGGCATCTGCGGCCAAGGATGTGCGTGTGAAGGGACTGTTGGAAGATACGGATATGACGTTATGCGTGGATCCGGAAATTTTGGAAGCGGCAGGCATTGCCAATGCAGGGCGCATCCGGGAGATCGAGGAACGGGTTTTTTTAAAAGAATTTTTAAGGCGGCTGGCCCGCCAGCAGGAGGCGGTTTACCTGCTGTCAGATACACAGGAAGCGGCACAGGCGCTGGAGAAAATGCTGCTTGGGCAGCAGGACGGCTTAAATATTGTGGGAAAATGCGGTTTTGACGAACAGGAACAGCAAAAAGAACGCCTTATGAATGCACTAAACGCGGCGGCGCCGGCGGTGATTCTTTCCCGGATGACCTGGCCGGTTGACTTGGAGTTGATGCATGCCGGAAGGAAATTTTTAAATGCGGAATTGTGGATTGCCCTTCCGGAAAAACGTCTTCCGGGGAGGACAAAGTCCAACATTTTTCTGCGCATACAGAAAAAACTCTTCCGGAAAAGAGTAAATGCGTATAACGAAGAAAAAACGTAACGGTTCAGGGCGGTATTTCGAGTTTTGCTGCGCAAAAACCGCCCCCCAAAACCCGTGGCTTAACTAAGTGACATTGCCCGTGAATAGTAACCCTTATTACCAAATTGCATAAATTTTTTGCAGTTTTCTATAGCTTTTTTTGATGTATTACTATAAAATAAATTGAGGGTATAGTTATAAAATTTCAAAACGCTGCAACGCAATTGTGGAATTTGACGTTGAGAGGAGAAGGGGCATGATTTCTAATCAGATATTGCAGGGCACTATCGACGGTTTAAAAGCGATCGCCCGCGTGGAACTGTGTTTGGTTGACGTGGATGGTAAGATCGTGGCGTCCACGGTGGAGGGGATGGAAAAGTATCTGCAGCCGGTTCGTTTTTTTGGGGAGTCTCCGGCGGAAAGCCAGGAGGTACAGGGCAATCAATTTTTTAAGGTTTACGATGAGCAGCAGCTGGAATACATTCTGATCGTGGCGGGGGCAGGTGAGAATGTTTACATGATCGGCAAAATGGTAGCCTTTCAGATCCAGAATTTGCTGGTTGCTTATAAAGAACGCTTTGACAAAGACAATTTTATCAAAAACCTTTTGTTAGACAATCTTTTGCTGGTGGATATTTACAGCCGGGCCAAGAAACTACATATTCCGGCCGATGCGGACAGGGCGGTCATGATAATCGAATGTGACAATGCCAAAGAAAACAATGTGCTGGAACTGGTGCGCGTGGGGTTTTCGGGTAACAGTAAGGACTTTATCACGGCTGTGGATGAAAACAGTGTGATAGTGGTTAAGGAACTGACCGATGGGGAAAACAGCCGCGAGATTGATAAAATGGCTGCGGCCATCCGGGCTTACTTGGAAAGCGAGGGAATTTTGGACAGCCGGGTTTCTTTCGGAACCGTGGTAAAGGAGATTAAGGAGGTCAGCCGTTCTTATAAGGAAGCGAAGATGGCGATGGACGTGGGAAAAATTTTCTTTGACGAACGCGCCATTATCGCGTATAGTGAATTGGGGATAGGACGGTTGATTTACCAGCTTCCGATTCCCTTGTGCAAAATGTTTATCAGGGAGATCTTCGGGGGAAAGAGTCCGGACGATTTTGACGAAGAGACCCTGATGACCATTAATAAGTTTTTTGAGAACAGCTTAAACGTTTCGGAGACGAGCAGACAGCTGTTCATTCACAGGAATACGCTGGTCTACCGGTTGGATAAGCTGCAGAAGAGTACCGGTCTGGATTTGCGGGTGTTTGAGGATGCCATCACTTTTAAAATTGCGCTGATGGTGGTAAAGTACATGAAGTATATGGAAAGTTTTGATTACTAGGATGGTGAATGGGTTTGGCGTTTAACAACAAGAAGAAAAAGAAGAGAAGAGACGGGGATGACGTGATCATTCTGGATAAGGTGAGCAAGACGTACACCACCGGGGTACCGGCCCTCAATGAAGTGAGCTTAAAGATCAAAAGAGGGGAATTTGTTTTTATCGTGGGGGACAGCGGTTCGGGGAAATCCACGCTCATTAAGCTGCTTTTGCGGGAACTGACGCCTACGGGCGGCAGGGTGGTGGTCAACGGTTCCGATGTGTCCAGGCTAAAGCACCGGCAGGTACCGAAATTCCGCAGGAATCTGGGAATTGTGTTTCAGGATTTCAGGCTTTTGAATGACAGGAACGTTTATGAGAACGTTGCTTTTGCGCAGAGGGTGGTACTGACCCCGTCCAAGCAAATCCGCAAAAATGTGTCAAGGGCGCTGGCCATGGTAGGGCTGGCCGGGAAATATAAGGCAAAGACAAAGCAGCTTTCCGGCGGGGAACAGCAGCGTGTGGCCCTTGCCCGTGCGCTGGTGAACGATCCGCCTATTTTACTTGCCGACGAGCCAACCGGAAATTTGGATCCCAAAAATTCCTGGGACATCATGAAGCTTTTGGAGAAGATCAATACCGATAAAGGGACAACGATTCTCGTGGTGACGCACAACAGGGAGATTGTGAACGCCATGCAGAAGCGGGTCATTACAATGAAAAAAGGCGTTGTTGTCAGCGACGAGGAAAAGGGCGGATATATCGATGAGGATTAGTACATTTTTTTATACCTTGAAGCAGGGTGTGGTCAACATATTCAGGAATAAATGGTTTTCCCTCGCGTCCATTGCGACCATCAGTGCCTGTTTGTTTTTGTTTGGCCTGTTTTATGCGGTGATTGCCAATTTTCAGAATATTATTAAGGATGCGGAGGAAAAGGTTTCCCTCACGGTTTTTTTTGACGAAAGCCTATCAAGGGAGGAGATAGAGCAGGTCGGGCAGCAGATCGGGCAAAGGGACGAGGTTTCCCGGACAGAATTTGTCTCTGCGGATCAGGCATGGACGGAATGGGCCCCGCGTAATCTGCCGGAGGGCTGGGATGAGGTTTATCTGGAGAACCCGCTGGTTGGTTCAGACAATTATGAGATTTATTTAAAGGATGTTTCCCTGCAGCAGGAGTTTGTGCAATGGCTGGAGACTTTGCCGCAGGTGCGGGATGTGAGGCGTTCCGAACTGGTGGCGACAACATTGACGGGGGTCAATGCGATTGTTGCTTATGTGTCGCTGGGGATTATCGCGATTTTGTTGGCGGTATCCGTCTTTTTGATCAGCAATACGGTTGTGATCGGTATTTCCGTACGCAAGGAAGAGATTGCGATTATGAAATATATCGGGGCTACAGACTTTTTTGTCCGTTCCCCCTTTGTGATAGAGGGGATTTTGATCGGGCTGGTGGGATCGGGCATTCCGTTGGCGGCCATTTATGTCCTGTATCAAAAGGCGATCGAATATGTGGCGTTGGAATTTCCGGCTTTGACGGGGTTGATGCAGTTTTTGCCTGTGGAGGGACTGTTCCATACGCTTCTGCCGATTGCGCTGGGACTTGGAGCCGGAATCGGATTTCTGGGGAGTTTTATCACGGTGCGAAAGCATCTTAGGGTTTGAGACTTCCGGTGGAGATAAAGGTGTTTGCGAATGAGGAAGAAAAAAAGATACATTGTGGTTTTTCTGCTGGCGGGTATGCTGGCGTTTTCTGAAATGGCTATGCTGCCGGCGGTGGCCGCGAATAATTTGGAGGAGAGCATAAAGCAGAAGCAATCGGCTATCAGTCAGGCACAGCAGGAGAGAAAAAAGCTGCAGTCGGGTCTGTCCGATATCAAGTCGCTGGTGGCACAGCTGGAAAAATCCAAGAGTAATCTGCAAAATTATGTAATGGAGTTGGACGGACAGCTGGCGGAACTGGAAGAGAAAATTGACGAACTCAAGGAGCAGATTACGGAAAAAAAGGAAGAGGTGGCGCAGGCTAGGGAGGATTTGGAGCGGGCGGAAGAAGTCGCCAGCAACCAATACCAGGAAATGAAGCTTCGCCTCAAATATATGTATGAGACGAATCCCAACGGCAGATACTTGGATGTACTTCTTTCCTCCGGCAGTTTTTCCGACCTGCTCAATCAGGCCGAATATATCGAGAGACTCAGTTCATATGATAATAGAAAACTTCTGGAGTATAAGCAGAATGTGGAGTATATGAAGCTTTGCAGGCAGATGCTGGAGGAAGAGGAGGCGGTGCTGGAGGAAGCGGAAGCAAGCCTTCAAAAAGAGCAGGATTCCGTGAATACGCTGATTGCCGAAAAGGAAAAGGAAATCAAGGCTTTTCAGGGGGATATCAATAACAAGGAGGAGGCCATTGCAGCCTATGAGGCGGAGATCGCAGAGCAGAATGAGACGATCGCTGCCCTGGAAAAGGCGGTGGCTGCGGATAAGGCCGCACTTGCGGAGCAGAACCGGCTCAAGTATGACGGCGGTATGTTCCAGATGCCCTGTCCGGGTTATACAAGGATATCGGAGCAGTACGGAAACCGGATTCACCCGATCCTGAATACGCCGCAATTCCATAACGGGGTGGATTTTGCAGCGCCCAGCGGGACGCCGATTCTGGCGGCTTATGACGGAAAAGTGGTGGCGGCTTCGTACAACGGTTCCATGGGCAATTATGTGATGATTGATCATGGGGACGGGTTGTATACAGTCTATATGCATGCTTCCAAGCTTTATGTATCCAGCGGGCAGACTGTGGCCAAGGGGGCGCAGATTGCCGCAGTGGGTTCTACCGGGCGTTCTACCGGGCCCCACCTGCATTTTTCCGTTCGGTTAAACGGAAGCTATGTGAGTCCGTGGAATTATTTAAAATAGTGGGAGAGAAGGATGGATCATAAAAGAAGTTTCGCCGGGGGGATGATAGCGGGGATTATGCTCACACTTCTTTTGGGGTGCGGCTATTTTGCAGGATATCAGCTCTATCAGGCGTTTAGCGTCAAAAATGCAACAAGTACGGCAGGGGTTACCGGGACTGACGGCGGTACGGTCAGCAGGGGCGCACAACAAAAGATGGATGTTTTGGAGCAGATGATCGGTGAGTATTATCTGGAAGAAGTCGATGCGCAGAAACTGCAGGAGGGCGTGTACCGGGGAATGGTTGCGGCCCTTGCGGATCCGTATTCCATGTACTATTCGGAAGAAGAGATGAAACAACTGCAGGAAAAAACGGAGGGCGTTTATTACGGAATCGGTGCGAGGGTGGGTATCGACAGCGAAACCTCCCTGCCCCGGATTGTACGTGTCATGTCCGATACGCCTGCGCAGGAGGCAGGGCTGATGGACGGGGATCTGCTTTATAAAGCGGGGGATACCCTGCTGCAGGGGATGGATTTGAGTTCCGCAGTGTCGCTGATCAAGGGAAATGAGGGAACACAGGTGCATCTCACAGTGATCCGGGAGGGCGAGACGGACTATTTGGAGTTTGACGTGGAACGCCGTAAGGTGAACAACGAGACCGTGATTTACGTGATGAAGGACGATCAGATCGGCTATATCCAGATTCAGGAATTTGACGATGTGACAGTGGGACAGTTTACCGACGCGCTGGCAACCTGTAAGGGCTCCGGCATGGAAGGGCTGGTTTTGGATCTTAGGGGAAATCCGGGCGGCAATCTGTCTACGGTTTGCGAGATTGCCCGTATGATGCTGCCCAAAGGATTGATCGTTTATACGGAGGACAAAAACGGGGAACGGCAGGAATATGGCTGTGACGGGTCACGTGAACTGGACATTCCGCTGGTGGTGTTGGTGGATGCAAACAGTGCATCGGCTTCCGAGATTTTGGCGGGCGCCGTCAAGGACTATGGGATAGGTACGCTGGTGGGAACCAAGACTTTTGGAAAAGGGATTGTACAGCGCATTGTACGTCTTTCCGACGGATCCGCAGTGAAATTGACGGTGAGCAATTATTTTACGCCAAAAGGGAACAATATCCATCAGATCGGGGTTACACCGGATGTGGAAGTACCGTTTGAATCGGAGCCTTATCTGGAGGACGGAACGGATAACCAGCTGAATAAGGCATTGGAAATCTTAAAGGAAAAGATGGAATAGAATGCAGTGTTTTAAAGAGGGTGTCGCAAAATCATCGATTAAGATGATTGAGCGATGCCCTCGCTCTA
>CARDPF010000162.1 GCA_948960675.1 uncultured Eisenbergiella sp. | reverse complement strand
TTAACGCCGCCAGCCGCCAAAAGACGGTACTTGGGGCGTGTATCCCTTTGTCCACCGAGGGTAGCATGGTGCAAAAGATTTCACCTGTCCCATATCATCCGGCTAAAAGACCGAATCCTGCCTAAAGAGGAATACCAAAAATTGTGGATAAACCGATGTGACAGAAGTTACAATCTGCTTACGAAAATTCCCCCCTGCGGGCAAGAGCGGCTGCAAAAGCTGTTTCCGGATTTGTACTTGTATGGGGCAAATGAGGATCAAACGGAGTTGTTTTTTGAAAACCAAACGGGTGCACTGTTTATATATAAGGAGCATATTCTTATGCCCGAAAAATAACGGCGCGAAAATCCATTTTACGGGTGGCAGGGGGATTTTGCGTCGGGCCAGACAGGGGAGGCTTCCCGGCGGCGGACCGGAGGGCGCAGGGCGGCTGCGGGATGCTGGGATGCTGGACGGAGAAATTCCCAAAAACAGATGGCGTCCCTGCAGTAGGGGGCAAAATCGTCCAAACAAAGTGCGTTTTTTGCCCCCTGCTGTGTTTAGGGACGGCAGCCGTTTTTGTAGAATTTCCCGTCCGGTATCCCGCAAGCCCGCAGCCGCCCTGCGCCCTCCGGTCCGCCGCCGGGAAGCCTCCCCTGTCTGGCCCGACGCAAAATCCCGCAGCTGCCCGTAAAATGATTTGCGCGGAATAACGGCTTCCGCGCTTGCAGGGGAAATACTTTTGTGATAAGTTTGGAAAAAAGAGATTGCCGAAAGAGGGAAAAGTAAGTGGAGTGTATCAGTATCAGCTATAAAACGGCCAAGGTCAAAGAGCGCTGTCCCTTTTCGTTTTCCGGGGAAGAGGCGGTGCGTTTTCTGGATGTGCTCATGGCACAGCCGTTTGTTTCGCAATGCGTGTTTTTGTCCACCTGTAACCGGACGGAGATTTATGTGCAGGGGGAGCCAAACAGTTTTGCCCGTCTGGAGGAACTGCTTGCAGGCTATGCCGGTATGGACGTGGAAAAGATGCGCGGCTTTGTGAGAAGATATCAGGGAAAACGGGCGGTGCGCCATCTTTTTTTTGTGACATGCGGCATGGACTCCATGGTGGTGGGGGAGGACGAGATTTTGGGGCAGGTGCGCAAGGCCTATGTACGGTCGTCGGAAGCCGGGTATCTGGGGTATGAACTGCACACCGTTTTTCAGGCGGCGCTGGCATGCGCCAAAAAGATTAAAACAAAGACCCAGCTGTCCAAAGCCTCGGTTTCCGTGGCCACCCTGGCGGCGAACGAAGTGTTTCATCTGCAGGCGTTCCCCAAAACGGTGCTTCTCATCGGCAGCAGCGGGCAGATCGGCGGTATCGTTTTAAAGAATCTTTTGGGCAAAAAGGATGTGCGTGTGATTGCCACCACAAGAACCCATCAGGGTCTGTATCAGGATGGCTCGGGGCGTGTGCAAAATGTGCCCTATCAGGACCGGTACGCCTATCTGGAGGAGGCGGACGCGGTGATTTCGGCCACCTCCAGCCCGCATTACACCATTACGGCAAATTTGGCGCGGCAGGCGGTACGGACCCAAAAAAGCAGGCTGTATCTGGATTTGGCAGTTCCCGCAGACATCGACGAAGGGGTGGCAGGCCTGATGGGCGCAACCAGGATGGGACTGGATTATTTTGCCAAATTGGCGCGGCAAAATAATCTGCGCAGGCAGCAGGCAGTACTGGATGCCGGGGAGATTTTGGAGCAGGAGGCGGATGCTTTGGCAAAAACCCTGCTTTTTCACGGGGCGCAGGATCGGCTGGGGGAGTGGAAGAACCGGTACGGGACATATCCGTTGGAAAAGCTGTTATATAAATTGCGGGATGAGTTGGACAGCGAAGCCTTTGGGGCGGTGCTGGAAGCCTTGGACAGGCCGTGAAGGAAAGAAGGGAGCGGGACATGGGATATTTTCCGTTTTTTATGGAGATGGAAGGGAAAAAAGGGGTGATTGTGGGAGGCGGAATGGTCGCGGCCCGCAAGGTGGAGAAGCTTCTTGCTTTCGGTCCTTTGCTGACCGTGATTGCGCCGCAGGTGGATGCGCGGATTTTGCAGCTGGCGGCACAAGATTCCTCCAAAGGGGCGGAAAGCCCCCTGACGTGCAAATGCCGCAGGGTGGAGGAAAAAGACTTGGAGGATGCTACGTTTGTGGTGGCGGCCACGGACGATGCGTCGGTCAACGAAAGGGTTTCTGCCTACTGCAGGGCCCACGGGATTTTGGTAAATGTGGCCGACGACCGGGAAAAGTGTACGTTTTTCTTTCCGGCGCTTTATAAGGACGGGCCGCTGACCGTGGGGATTTCCACGGACGGCAAAAGCCCTGCCGCCGCAGCCTATGTGCGCAGGGAAGTGGAAAAAAAGCTTCCGGAAGGGCTGGGGGCCATTATTGATACGCTGGGAATGCTGCGCAGCGAGGTGGCGTCGGTCAGCAGCGACGCTGCCACGCGGGGGCAGATCTTGGAAAAGCTGTTTGTCTATTGCCTGCACAGGGAAGGGGAGGTTTCCCTGACGGAGTTAAAAAGCCTGCTGCCCGGCATGGTGAGGGGGTGAGGGTTTGGAAAAAATCAGAATCGGGACAAGGGCAAGCCGCCTGGCGCGCATACAGGCGCAGCTGGTGGAAGAAGCCATTCTGCATGCGCGGCCTACGGATACGCAGGACGCGCATGGGCGGAAAGAACAGGCACAGAATGGGCAGGCATGTCCGGAAACAAAACTGGTGATTCTAAAGACAAAGGGGGACAAGATTTTGGATAAGCCCCTGTCGCAGATCGGGGATAAGGGGTTGTTTGTCACCGAATTTGAGCAGGCCCTTCTGGACGGGAGCATTGACATGGCCGTGCATTCGGCCAAGGATCTGCCGATGCGCACGGCGCCCGGTTTGGAAATTTTGGCGGTGCTGCCCCGTGGGGACGTGCGGGATGTGCTGGTGGTGAAAAAAGGGAAAATTTTACCGGATCTATGGGAAAAGGGGGAAATGTCCCTGCCCTTGCCCTTTGTGCTGGGGACGGGCAGCAAAAGGCGGCAGCTGCAGGCGCAGCTTTTGTTTGGGCCGGTATCCTGCAAATTGATCCGCGGCAATGTGGAAACCCGCCTTGGCAGGCTGGAGGCAGGAGAGTACGACGGCATTCTTCTGGCCAAGGCCGGACTGGACCGGCTGGGAATCGGCCAAAACAGCAGGACGGCGTTGGATTTTTGGGAACTGGATCCCCAACGGTTCCTGCCTGCGGCGTGTCAGGGGGTGATCGCGGTGGAGGCCAGGGAGGACTCGGTTTATAAAGGACTGCTGGGGCAGATTTCGGACAGGGAAACCTATGAGGCTTTTTTGGTGGAAAGGGAAGTGCTGGCACGGCTGGAGAGCGGCTGCAGCGAAGCGGCAGCCGCCTGGTGCCGGAAAAAGGAAGGGCGGCTGGCATTGGATGCGCGTTACGGAACCAAACGGGTCTCCCTTTCCTGCAGGGCAGGGAGGGAGGAAGGCCTGCAGATGGCCCGGGAGGCGGCAGCGCGGCTGCGCTTATAGCGAGCCGTAAAAGAAACGGGGACAGGGATGGAAAAAGGATGGGTAAGTCTGGTGGGCGCAGGCTGCGGCGATCCGCAGCTGCTGACGCTCAAGGCGCAGGACCGGCTGCGGTGCTGTGAGGTTTTGGTGTACGATAGTCTGGTGGGTGAGAGGGTAGTCGGGCAGGCCCCGGCATCCTGCGAGAAGATTTATGTGGGGAAACGCTATGGCAGCCATGTGATGTCACAGGAGCAGATCAATGCGCTTTTGGTGCAGAAGGCCAGGGAAAAAAAGAGGGTAGTCCGGCTCAAGGGCGGGGATCCGTATGTGTTTGGCAGGGGCGGGGAGGAGGCGCTTGCGCTTATGGAGGCGGGTGTTTCCTTTGAGGAGATTCCCGGCATTACCTCCGCCGTGGCAGCGCCGGCGGCCGTCGGGATTCCCGTGACCCACCGGGGGATGAGCCGCAGTTTTACGGTGGTTACGGCGACGGTGGCGCAGGAGGGGCAAAAGGAGGAGCCGCAGATGGATTTTGCCTCCCTTGCCCGGCTGGAAGGGACGCTGGTCATTCTGATGGGGATGCATTGCCTGGAAGAGATTGCAAGACGCCTGATCCTGGCGGGAAAATCTGCGGATACGCCCTGCGCGGTGGTCACACAGGCTACGCTGGAGGGACAAAAAAGCGTGCGGGCCCCCCTTTCGCAGATTGCCGGGCAAGCGGTCAGGGCGGGACTTACGGCACCCGGCGTCATTGTGGTGGGAGAGGTTGCGGCCCTTTGTCTGGGCAGCGCAAAGGCGGAGAAAACGGTTGGGACGCAGGAAGGGGGACATGCCTTTCCGGCTCCTTTATCCGGCGTTTTTGTGGGGGTGGCAGGGACAGAGTCTTTTTCCAAAAAGCTTTCTTTTTTGCTGGAAAATGCCGGCGCTTGTGTGTGGGATATGGGATTTATGCAGATTCGGGAAAAGTTAGGACGGCTCCCGGATTTTGCGCGGTATGGCTGGCTGGTTTTTACCAGCCCCAACGGCGTCCGCATTTTTTTCGACAAATTAAAAAGGGAGCGAAGGGATTTACGTGCCCTTGGGCAAAACAAAATAGCCGTGATTGGGCCGGGAACGGCCGCCGCGCTGGAGGAGGCGGGAATGTATGCGGACTATATGCCGGACATTTATGATGTCAGGCATTTGGCGCAGGGACTTGCGGAACGGATTGCGCTGCAGGGAAAGGAAGGGGGGGAGAAACCGGCCCTCTTTTTGCGGGCGGCACAGGCAAGTCCATGGCTTGCGCAGGCGTTTTGCCAAAAAGGCCTTCCCTTTGGGGAAGTGCCGCTGTATGAGGTTTTGGTGGATGAAAAAAAGAGGAGGGATGCGCTGCGCAAGCAGCCGGATTATGTGGTGTTTGGCGCGGGAAGCAGTGTGCGCGCTTATTTCGGAGACGGGGAAACGCCCCTGCAGGGCAGGGACTGCACCTATGTCTGTATCGGGGAAGCCTGTGCGAAGGAACTTTCCCGCTATACAAAGGCAATCCCCCTGACTGCCAAAGTAAGCAGCGCAGAGGGGATTGTCGATTGCCTGATAGAAGCGGTACGCAGTTACTCTGTGGGCAACAGCAATTCTTTTTGGTAAAGGGCCCGCTGCGCCACGTACTGCATGAAATTTTCTTCCTCCCGGTGTCCTTTGATTTCGTTGAGCCATTCGGTTTCACTGCACAAATATACGGTAATATGGCTGATATCATGTCCGGCAATGGGCAGGGTGTTCAAATCCCCTCCGTATTCCATCCATTGTCCCTGTGCGTCGAATACCACGGGCACGCAGGAAAAATCCGGATCAATGGGATCAATGCAGAGTTCAAAGGGCGTAACCGAGACGGCATGCAGTCCCACCCCGGCATCCCCTGTTTCTTCCACGGTGATGTTGCTGGCGCCGGATAAATTGACGGAGACGGGAACCGAGAATTTCCACGGCCCTTCAAACCAATAGTGCTCTGCCTGGTTGGGATATTGCTCCCGCCCGGTTTTGGCCATCACCTCCTGATACAGCTTCTGGAACTGCTCATCTGACATGGATTCCAGTTCTTCGTCGCTCACGCCCCAATCAATCGGCTCGGGGTTTGCCAGATCGCCCACTATTTTTTCGATGTCGATTTCCATGGTAAACTGTTCCGGAAGCGTCAGGGTGCGGATATATTGCTGGATTTCGTCATCTGTGACCGGAATAGGTTCACCGTTGGCCTCCGCCTGGGAAACGATTTTTGCTACCTCCGATTCGTCTGTCAGTACGCCGGAAAGGTCAATCCGCCAAATCCCGGCAAAGGTTTTTTCATCCATAAATGTGCCGGTCAGGTCTTTGTCACCGATGTATGGCAGGGGGCGGAAGGAAAAGCTGCTGGCCGCCTCCAGAGACAGGGAGACGGAACCGTTCTGGGGTTTTAGGATTTTATCCGCGAAGGGCTCTTTGCTTTCCACCAGCATGGCGATGCTTAAGCTGGTTTGGTTGCAATAGATTTCCGAAAGGGTTACGGTGACGCCTCCTGCGGTCTGGGTATAGGAGGGGGATGGGTTTTGCGTCTCCTGTTTTGGGGTCTGTACCGTTTCCTCAAGGGGCTTGGCGTACTCTTGGTAATCCCCGGGATACTCCGAGCTTTCCTGCAGCATGGCAAACAAATGGCCGATGAGCGGGAGCTTGGCGGCCAGTACCGGATTGGCGGTACAAAAGCCTGCGGCCAGCAATACCGCCGCCGCGGCTGCCGCAGCTGCTTTGATCCATATGGGTGTTTTCTTTTTCTGTAATTTTGAGGGTCTGTTTTTCATTTTGCCTGTCTCCTTTGGTTCCTTCGCTAAAATTTCAGCGAAGGCTTCGTCTGCTTTCTGGGTTACAATTGCAGGGAGCGTGATATCCTGTTGGAAAGCCGAAACTATCTTTTCTTTTTGGTTCATTTACATTTCCTCCGCTTTTCAGGATCATAAACCAGTTCCATCTGTTTGCGGGCGCTGCAAAGACGCCGTTTTATGGCGCTTTCGCTTTCTCCCAGTATTTCGCTGATTTCCTTGACTTTGAAACCTTCCGCATAATACAAAACAAGGACGACACGGTATTTCTCATCCACGCACCGGAGCATTTCGCGCCACTCCACATAGTCGTACTCTGCGCACGTCTGTCCGGCCTGCATGTCCATCATACTGTCACAATATACGATTTTCCGCCTTTTTCTAAGGATGTTGTTGCAGTTGTTGATCAGGATTTTGGTGAGCCAGGATTTGAAGAATTCTTCCTGCTTTAGGGTATGTAATTTTTCCCAGCATGTCAGGATGGTATCCTGAATGGCGTCCGCCGCATCCTCGTCGTTGGAGCAAATGGCGCTGGCCACTTTATACATTGCCTGCATATTTTCCTGCATCAAAGCCACAAACGCCTCCCCATCCCGGTGTTTTGCTTTCCTTAGTAATGTGTTCATAAACAATCTCCCTGTTACATGGCATTTTGGCGGCGCCACCGGATGCCCATTGATTCCCGCAGGCAGCGGGCCGGGTAACCGCGCTTGTGCGGATATTTGGCGGCTGCCGCGGGGGTTCATATCCCGCGCTTTGGGATATTACACCCATTAGATGCCGGACGGATCAAATCGGTTCGCCCCTTTAATTGATTTCCGTAACAGTTCAGCCTTCGGCTAAACTGTTACGGAAGATGCACACAAAACGCGATTTTATCGCGTT
>CARDPF010000161.1 GCA_948960675.1 uncultured Eisenbergiella sp. | reverse complement strand
ATATATCGTGTTTTTTTATACGATAGGAAACGAAGTTTCCCATCGTATAAAAAAAAACAGGAGACGTACCATCTACGTCTCCTGCTCCTGTTTTTCCTCCCTATCCCTGCTAACAGCGAGTCTTTAAGCAATGTCATGATTCCACGGATTCCTCCCCGCTGTCACTGGGCGGTCTGTCCCCCAAAGCCCCCGGTTCCACCTGCCTATTGATAAAATCCTGCAGCGCCCAAAAGCGGCTTTGCACATCCTTTGCCTCCGGCAATTGAGCAGCGCAGGGATCCACATAATTTCTGCCGGTGCCCCCAAAAAGCACCCTGTGCACCAGGGCATCCCTATGCCGCTGCACTTCCCACCCATAAGCGGGATTGCCAATCTCATTGCAAAGCTCCAGCGGATCTTTTTCCAAATCAAAAAACATGGCGTTTTCCATGGAACCGTTGACCAACAATTTGTACCGGCCGGAACGCAGCATATAGCCGATACAAGGCGAATCATCCGTCCCGTACTGCCCCTCAGAAAAAACATATTCCCGCCGGACACTTCCCCGCAGATCCAGGCCACACATGCCACCTGCCGGACTGCAATTGCACACCGAAAGGATCGTTGCCCCCAAATCTATATTTTCACATAACCGTTCATCCACACCTAAGGCCTTTATTCCTGCCGGATATTTCACGACCAGGGGAATCCGGGCCAAGGGATCATACAAGTAATTCCCCTTTAGCAGCATGTGATGGTATCCCAGATAATCCCCATGGTCGCTGGTATAGATGATCATTGTATTATCATACAAATTCCGTTTCCTGAGCAGCGCAAGGATTTCCCCTATCCCGTCGTCAATCTGGGTAATGGTTCCGTAATACATCGCAAGGACGCGGCGGAGCTTTTCCTCCGTCAGGGTACGATGGTCAAAAAACCCCGGGTGATTTGCAAAATCGCCGGGCAAAACCTCCGGAATATACCCGGACGGGATCTGAATGGTCTGGGGATCATACATTGTACTGTAAGGCGCAGGCGGGTCAAAGGGATGGTGCGGTTTGATATAGCCGACCATCAAAAGATTCCCGCCCTGCACATCCCAGTTGCCGATCTCCTTTAGCGCCTGCCGGGTAATCCAGGCAGTGGAGTGCAGTTCCTTTGGCAGATTCGACTCAAACGCCCCGAAATTTTCATAGTACGTACGCCCGGCCCTGCAGCGGAACGCATCCACCTGATCCACCAAGTCCACACTGTCCACATATCCCTGCCCCATCAACCAGGTATGGTAATCGTCTTCAAAGCGCCCGTCCCCATTCTGCTCTGCCAAAACCATCCGTTCAAATCCCACATCCAAATATGTGGGCGTAAAATGCATCTTCCCCACGGCCGCCGTGTGCCACCCGGCCTGCCGCAAAAGTCTTGGAAAAGTGGCAGTTCCGGCAGGAAGGGTAGAACGGTTTGTCCATGCGGAATGCTGGTGAACATACTGGCTGCTAAAGAGGGAGTACCGGGAAGGGGTACAAACCGGATAGACCGTATAATGATTGGTATAACGCACCCCTTCAGTTGCAATTTTGTCAATCGCAGGCGTTTTTACATCCGGGTTTCCATAGCACCCAAGGCAGTCCCACCGGTGTTGGTCCGCATGCAGCAGCAAAATATTAGGCCGTCCCATAAAATCTCCTTTTGTACCATTCCTACCGTTCCACGCGGACACCGCAGTAATCCAATACTAGTTCACAGAACATGGCGTTTGCCCAGGAGAACCATTCACGGGTATACTGTCCAGGGTCGTTGACGTCAAATCCCTCGTGCATCATGCCTTTTTCTGCGTCGGTATTTTTCATCATGTTGAGAATGGCCAGCTTTTCCTCCTGCGTCTTGCTGGTCAGTCCCTGCATCGCCAGGGAAATATGCCAAACATAGTCCGGACGGGTGTGCTGGCTGCCAATACCCCTCGCCTTCGTTCCTTCATAATAGTAAGGATTTGCGCTGCTTAAAATGAACTTTCTGGTGTTCTCCACCACTTCCCGGTCATCCGCTTCATATCCGAGATAATCCATCGCCAAAAGGCTGGGCACGTTGGCGTCATCCATCAGCAAATACTGCCCGTAACCGTCCAGTTCATAAGCATACACTTTTCCGTAATAGTAGTTATTTACCACCGCCAGCGACTCAATGGCGTCATGGATCTCCTTTTGCAGGGCCGCAGCCTGCCCCGCCAATTCCCCGTCGTGCAGTACCTCATGCGCAATGGTTTCCATGTATCCCAGCACTACGGTTGCAAACATGTTGGAAGGCACCAGATACCCGTACACGCAGGCATCGTCGCTGGGACGAAAGCCCGACCAGGTCAGGCCGACGCCGGATTTTACAAGGGCGCCCTTTCCCTGCCTGGAAAGCGTGTCCGTATAATAGCAGCCCCTGCGCACAAAGGAATAGGGAGACTTTTCCTCATGGTACTGCTCGGTTTTCCACACCCGCAGAATGGTATGCAGCCCTTTCACAAAATTTTCGTCAAACTGATCCGTCCTGCCCGTATTTTTCCAAATCAGGTAAGCAAACTGCACCGGATAGCAGAGGGAATCAATCTCGTATTTGCGCTCCCACAGCCATCCCGTCATCTCGGTCTCGTCATGATCCCAGCAGTTGCCGTTATCCTCCTGGTTAAATGCATTGGCATACGGATCGTGGTTGATAAAGAAAAACTGCCTTTTGGAAAGCCCCACCAGCAAATCCGCAATCTCACTGTCCTCCTTAGCCGCCACCAGATAAGGGCGCACCTGCGCGACGGAATCCCGCAGCCACATTGCCGGAATGTCACCGGTAATCACATGGGTGGTTCCATCCTCCATCTTTTTGACAGTGGTGTCCAGCGTGTTGGTAAAGCAGTTGATAAACAGTTCCACCATGGCCGGATCGGAGGAAAACTTTTCCTCCACCACACCGATCAGCTTCTTTAATGCATTCGGTAAATTCTCTTTCATATACCCTGTTCTCCTTTTCCCCATGCAGCGGTATGGCCAGTACCATACCGGCACTTATTTGCTGTCTCCCCTATTCTGCTTGCTTTTTTGCCGCCTGTCAAGCCCCTGCCTCAAAATCCAGTTACTATTCAAGGCCCGGGGCCGCTCATAGTAACGATTCGGGGCGGTATGCGAGTATTTGCTACGCAAAAACCGCCCCTCACTCCTGCCTCATGTTTTCACGGAATGCGCAGTTTATGCGCATTCCTCCCGTGAATAAATGTCATTAAGTTTAGCCATGGGCTATGGGAGACATGCCAACGGGCGGGGAAGGCGGATCCTTTTGCAGACCGTGAGAATACGTGGTGGTGGCAAGCATCCGCCCCATCGCGTAGCGATTTTCATGGGCGGATGCCCAAACAGGGCAGGCTTGTCTGAACTGTTACTTGTATAAAGCTTTGATATCTGGTATAGTAGACATATTGTGTCGTAACCGGTTTATTCCCGCTGCGTTTAAAGTTGGAGGCCCCGCCAGCCTGCCGTAGGGTTTTGGGCTTGGGCCGTTACGGATTTTTCATGAGGAGATGCCGCAAATGAGTGAGATGAAAGAAAAAATGCATACCGGGGAATTATATCTTCCCTATGATGAGGAAATCATGCAGGAACAGGTCGTCTGTCAGGATCTGCTGTACGAATATAACCTGACAAAGCCCTCGGAATCCCAAAAGCGGAAGGCCCTGCTGCAAAAAATGCTGGGGGACTGCGGGGAGGGCCTATACATAGAAGCGCCTTTTTACGCAAACTGGGGCGGACGACACTGCCATTTCGGTAAAATGGTTTATGCCAATTACCATCTTACCTGTGTGGACGACACCCACATTTATGTAGGGGACTACACCATGATCGGCCCCAATGTGACCATCGCCACCGCCGGACACCCGGTTCTTCCTGCCCTGCGGGAGCAAATCTACCAATATAACATGCCTGTCCACATCGGGAGAAACTGCTGGATCGGCGCAGGCGCCATTATCATGCCCGGCGTCACCATCGGGGACAATACCGTAATCGGCGCAGGAAGCGTTGTGACCAAAGACATTCCCGCCGATGTAGTTGCTGTAGGAAACCCCTGCCGCGTCATGCGTCCCATCAGCGATCATGACCGGGACTATTACTACAAGGACAAAAAAATCACGGTTGCCATTAAA
Source organism: uncultured Eisenbergiella sp. (assembly GCA_948960675.1). Lineage (GTDB taxonomy): Bacteria > Bacillota > Clostridia > Lachnospirales > Lachnospiraceae > Gallintestinimicrobium. Next base: position 3,108 of record CARDPF010000161.1, on the reverse strand, counting down.
CCCTGTTAACCTATGGGTAAAACTGCAATGGATAAATACGAAATTTTAAAAAAATACTACGGCTATGACGAATTCAGGGACGGGCAGGAGGAGTTAATCGACGCCCTGCTCTCCGGACAGGATGTATGCGGCATTATGCCCACAGGGGCCGGAAAATCCGTGTGTTACCAGGTTCCTGCCCTCCTATCCGAGACGGTCACGCTGGTGATATCCCCGCTCATTTCCCTGATGAAAGACCAGGTCCGCGCGCTCAACCAGATGGGGGTGCACGCGGCCTATTTAAACAGTTCCCTCACCTTTCCCCAGTATAAAAAGGCGCTGGGGCTGGCAAAAGAAGGACGGTACCAAATCATATATGTGGCTCCGGAGCGGCTTTTGACGGAAGAATTTCTGGATTTTGCCGCAAACGCCAACATTTCCATGGTAGCCGTGGACGAGGCGCACTGTGTTTCCCAGTGGGGACAGGATTTTAGGCCCAGCTACTTAAAAATTCCTGATTTTATCAAAAGCCTTCCCAAGCGTCCCGTGCTGGGGGCTTTCACCGCCACCGCAACCAAAGAGGTCCGGGAAGACATCATCCGGATGCTGGCGCTTCACAATCCCCATCTGACCATCACCGGCTTTGACCGCAAGAACCTTTACTTTGAGGTGCGCCATGACAAGGACAAATACCGGGGCATCCGGGACTATCTGCTCTCCCATCCGGACAGTTCGGGCATTGTCTACTGCGCCACCCGCAAAAATGTGGAAGAAGTCTGTGACCGGCTGCTTTCCGACGGCTTTTTGGCCACCCGCTACCACGCCGGGCTCTCCGACGACGAGCGGCGCGCCAACCAGGAAGCCTTCACCTACGACGAGCGGCCCGTGATGGTGGCCACCAACGCCTTCGGCATGGGTATCGACAAAAGTAACGTCCGCTTTGTCCTGCATTATAATATGCCAAAAAACATGGAAAGCTATTACCAGGAAGCCGGACGGGCGGGACGGGACGGCGCAAAGGCCGACTGTATCCTCTTTTACAGCGGACAGGATGTGATCACCAACCAGTTTTTCATCGAACAAAACCGGGATAACGAAGAACTTACCGGCCAGGCGCTGGAACTGGTCCGGGAAAGGGACCGGGAACGCTTAAAAAAAATGACTTTCTACTGCCACACCACGGACTGCCTGCGGGATTACATGCTGCGCTATTTCGGGGAATACGGCCCCAATTTCTGCGGCAACTGCTCCAACTGCCTGCATGAGTTTGAGACGGTGGACATCTCCCAAATCGCAAGCGACATGATCGGCTGCATCGCCTCTAGCGGCATGCGCTTTGGTGTAAATGTGATCTTGGACGCCCTGCGGGGCAGCAAGGGGGAAAAGGTGCTGCGCTTTGGTTTCGACCAAAACCGCTATTACGGCTCCCAATCTTCCCAAACCGTCATCTTCCTGCGCCAGGTACTCAACTTTTTGGTGCTCAACGACTATCTGGCCGTCACCGATGACCAGTATCCCATCGTCAAGGTGAGGGAAAAAGGCATGGCATTCTTTTCGGAATCCGGTCAGTTCCGGCCTGTGCTCACCATGAAAGCGGCCAAAAAGACAGCTCCTGCACCCAGACAGGAAAAGCCTGCCAAAAAACACGCTTCCCTGTCGCAGGCGCAAAGCGCGCCCTTCGAGGAACTGCGGGCGCTGCGCACCGAAATTGCCCGCGCAGAGCATGTGCCGCCCTACATTGTCTTTTCCGACAAAACGCTGGAGTCCATGTGCGTCCTGCTGCCCCAGACCAGGGAGGAAATGCTGGCCGTACACGGCGTGGGCGACTTAAAATATCAAAAATACGGCGAACGTTTTCTCACGCTGTGCAAAAAGCTGGCAAAACCGGAGCCGTTTTAAAAAAGGAGTTTTTGAAATTGCACTTTTTCCGCAAAAAAGCGGCTCTGGGAGCCGCTCCTAACTTTAACGAAATCGGGATCCATTATGGCTGCCTGCTTTTGGGCGCTGCCATTTTGTCCTTTGGCATGTACAACATCCACAGCCAGAGCCGGATCACGGAGGGCGGCGTGCTGGGCATGACCCTGTTTTTACACCACTGGACCGGCATCTCCCCCGCCGTTTATTCTTTTTTATTGGACATGGCCTGCTACGTTGCCGGCTATAAAATGCTGGGCAAAGACTTTTTAAAAAATGCGGTTTTTGCCACCATCTGCTATGCCCTGTTATACCGGTTCTGGGAAAATGCCGGGTATCTGCTGCCTTCCTTTGCAGACCGCCCCTTGACCGCTGCCCTTCTTGGCGGCATGTTCGTGGGAGTGGGCGCAGGGCTGATCGTACGCAAGGGCGGCGCCTCCGGCGGGGACGACGCCCTTGCCCTGATTTTATCCAAGATTACCCGGCAGAAAATTTCCCGCGCCTACTTTTTTACGGATTTTGTGGTACTGATGCTGTCCCTGACCTATATCCCTGCCGTCAAAATCCTGTTTTCCCTGCTGACCGTGACACTCTCCTCCGCCGTCATCGAGCTTTTGCAGGTCAAAAAACCTGTACCGGACAAATGACCCGGCCATCCTACGCTCATTCCAGCCTGTATTTCCTGCTTTTTTCCAGTCTTTGCTTCCACTCTGCCTCCTGCCCTTGTTCTGTGGGAAGATAGTACCTTTTATCCTTCAAATGGGGGGGCAGACAGGTCATGCGGGCCACTTTTTCCTCCGTATCATGGGCGTACACGTACCCCTCCCCGTAATGCAGCTGCTCCATCAGCTTCGTGGGCGCGTTGCGTATCACAAGCGGCACCGGCTCGGAAAGCTGCGTCAGGGCATCCGCCTTTGCATTCTCATAGGCGCGGTACAACGCATTGGAACGGGGTGCGAGGGACAGATAAACCACCGCCTGCGTCAGGTTTAGGTTACACTCCGGCATCCCGTTAAAATGGCAGGCCTGATAAACGGCCACCGCAACCTGCAGCGCCTGCGGGTCGGCCATGCCGATATCCTCGCTTGCAAAACGGATGAGCCTTCTTGCGATATACAGAGGATTTTCTCCTCCCTCAAGCATACGGCACATCCAGTAAATCGCCGCGTCCACATCGCTGTTTCTCATAGATTTATGGAGAGCAGATATAAGATT
>CARDPF010000160.1 GCA_948960675.1 uncultured Eisenbergiella sp. | reverse complement strand
TCTTCAATTCCTTTCAGCAGATGAACTTCTACCGGAAGGGTATCCGGAAGAAACCCGGCGACCTCTTTGGCGGTTGCGTCCTCGCTTACGGTAATCTGATATCTTCCGTAATACCGGATATTGGGCGGCCGCCCTTCGCGCACAAGCATACTGTCCGCAAACCTGGCTGCCACATGAAATTCCCCCGGCATGTCCGACAGTCCGCCCCGGTCAATGACCGCAGCCTGCGTTTCATAGGAAATACCACCTGTGCGGACGATCCGCAGCTTTATGGAAAAGCGGTCCAGTTTCTTTGCAAGGTAGCTCTTGAGAGGTTCCTCGCTGTCGTAAAGGCACCTCAGATTTTGCAGTTTGAACTGACCGTTTCCAGCATCCAGCAGGTTCAAATCCAATCCCTGCCCGCAGTCATAATAGTTTTCCCCATCCGTTGCGCACATTGGCTGGATCCGGATCGTGTCAGATGCCAAATTCTTCAAAGTCCCCTTCACCATCCACCCCTGCGTGGAATATTCCAGACAAGCTTCAAACGCCTGCAATTCATCCGGAAGTTTATCAATTTCCGGTTTTGCTGCCGTCCCTGTGAATGTCCCGGTTTCCGCTTCGGTGTCTGCTTCTGTTATGTTCTGTGTAACCGCTTCGGTTTCCGCTTCCGTTACATTCTGCGTAACCGCTTCGGTTTCCGCTTCCGTCACGTTTGGTGTAACCGCTTCGGTTTCCGCTTCTGCTACGCTCTGCGTAACCGTTTCCGTTTCTGTTTCCGTCACGTTCTGCATAACCGTTTCTGTTTCTGTTTCCGGCTGTGTAATTTCCCTATTCGTTTCCGCTGCCGTTCCACTTTCCGTTACGGTCTTTGTAATGATATCGCTGCCGCCGTCCGCCTCCACTGTGGGGCTTGCACAAACGCCCAAAATTACAGACAGCGCCGCCAATGCAGCCGCATATTTTTTGTGTATAAACATATTTTCCCCATTCCCTGTCCCGTTTGCAAAACGCTGGACCTATCGACAATCTGCGCAGTTTCAGCTACATTTCGCGCCGATAATGGTTTTCGCTCCCCTTTATATGCTATGATAACAAAACAGGAACCCCCGTGCCGCTCTTTGGCGGTGAAGCAGGAAAGCCGGTTGCTACGCGCTGGCGCGGTCTACGCTCCGCTCCGGTCGGCGCTAAACAGGCGCCACTGGCGCCCAGCGCCCCGCAACCGCCGCCGGTATGCGCAATCCGGGCTGTCGCCCTCACGGCTTTACCGGCTTGCCCGCCCGATGTCTGTGTGCCTGTGCATGCAAGCATGCCCATTCACACAGCCGCCGGTCGGGGCTTTTATAATAAAGTGGCACGCCACCACGTATGAAAGCCGGTTGCTACGCGCTGGCGCGCTCTCGCAACCGCCGCCGGTATGCGCAATCCGGGCTGTCGCCCTACTTGCTTATACCGGCTTGCCCGCCCGATATCCGGGCATCTGTGCAAGCAAGCTTGCCCATACGCCCGGCTGCCGGTCGGGGCTTTCATAGTACATTATAGGAAATGCAAGGCTTGTATGTCAAGTATTCTGGAGGGAGAGGTATCTATGGTAAAAATAGGGTTTTGTGACGATGATTTGTCCACGTTAAATGAACTCACTGCTTTACTTGGCCAATATCGGGCGCAACGCCACGAGGAAATCACTTACATAACTTTTCACAGTTCCCTGGAATTGCTTGCAGATATCGAAAAGGGAGTACGCTTTGATATCCTGTTTCTGGATATTATTATGCCGGGGGAAAACGGAATCAGCGCGGCCAGGGAGATCCGTCAGTATGACAGCGCCGTAAAAATTATCTTTCTGACATCCTCTTCGGAATTTGCCATACAGTCCTATTCCGTCGGTGCATACTTCTACCAGATAAAGCCAATCCATGCCGGAAAATTTTATGAACTGATGGATTCCGTTTTGAATGACCACAAAAGATCACAGCAATGTAGCCTGATCCTGCGTTGCAAAAACGGTATTTCAAGGATTGATTTGGAAAAGCTGGAATATTGTGAAGTGATCGGACGGACGTTATTGTTTCATATGGAAAACGGAACGGTATTGGAAAGCACCGGAAGCCTGGACGATCTGTGCAGTAAACTGACACAATACCAAAATTACCTGCGTCCGCACCGCTCCTTTTTGATCAATTTGGAATATGTCCACAGCATCTCCTATAAAGGAATTACCATGGCCAGCCATGCGGAAATACCCATTCCCCACGGAAAATGCTCTAAAATAAAAAATCTTTACCTTTCGTATGCATTTAGAAAAAGGCAGGTTCTTCTATCATGAATATAGTTTCCATCCTAAACCTTTCCGCCGTAGGGGTCTTTGGCTTGCTTCTGTCCGCCGGTTTCTGCGACATCCGCTGGACCCGTCCCAAAAGGTTGTTCATGGCAGGCGGCATATCCATCATCATGCTGCTGCAGGGCATGATTCATTTTTTTTCCGATATTTATATAGTCAAATACCTTTATCCCATCATTACCCATATCCCGCTGGTCATTATGCTCTGCATTTTAAGCGGGGAATTTCTTTGGCCCCTGATTTCAGTCCTGACCGCATATCTATGCTGCCAGCTGCGCCGTTGGATTGCCCTGTTGGTTGTGGCTGTGTTTTCCGGCGGGACACTGATGCAGGATACCGTCGAACTTATCGTCACACTGCCCATGCTTCTGCTTTTATTACACTTTGTGGCTCCGTCCGTCCGCTCCATCTCCCATTATGCAGCGACGGAAAAATGCCGGTTTGGACTGGTTCCCCTGCTGTATTACGGTTATGACTACCTGACAAGATTCTACACGAACCTGCTTCCGGAGGAAAATCCTGCCGTTGTAGAATTTATGCCTTTTGTATGCAGTGTGGCATATTTGCTATTCGTACTGCGCGTTTCGGAAGACGGGCGTATCCGCATACAGCTGGAGCAGACACAGGAAATCCTAAACCTCCAGATGACACAGGCAATCCGGGAAATTGGGGTGCTGCGGGAGTCCCATCACAAAGCAAGCGCATACCGTCACGATCTGCGGCATCATATGCAGCATCTTTTGTCGTGTATCGAAACCGGACGTTTGGAACAGGCACAGACTTATATACAGGAAATCTGCTCGGAAATTGAAGCTGCAAAGGTCTTTGTTTTTTGTGAAAATGAAGCTGCAAACCTCATTTTTTCCGCCTTTTATGGACGTGCCCAAAAACTCGGCGTCGCAATCAACATTAAAGCAGTCGTTCCGCAAAACATTCCGATATTGGAAAGCGACTGGTGTGTGCTGCTGTCAAATGCCCTGGAAAATGCACTGCACGCATGCCAAAAGCTAAAGGGAAAGGGATTACCCGGTTCCATAGACGTTTATGCATACGAAAAAAACAAAAAAATGTTTTTGCAGATCGCCAATTCCTGTGAAGAAAACATCCTTTTTTCCCACGGAATCCCGGTCAGTGCCCACCGTGGACACGGAATCGGGGTTCGCAGCATTTGTGCCATCATAGAGCATTACGACGGTATGTACTCTTTTTCTGCCCAAAACGGCTTGTTTGTTTTGCGCATTTCATTTTGAAGCATCCAAACCCATATTGGATTCGTAATTGGGAAATTCCATTACAAATGTTGTTCCTTCCCCTTCCCCGGAAATGGCGCGGATCCTGCCGCCAAGTTCGGTCACGATGCTTTGCACAATATAAAGGCCCAGTCCCGTACCGGTTTCCCTGTTGTTTGTCCCTACATAGAAGCGCCGGAAAATATGGGGCAGTTCTTTTTCGGCAATCCCACAGCCGGTATCCTCCACGGTGATGTAAAGGATATTGTCCCCCAAAGATGCCGACACCGCAATATGGCCCCCACACGGTGTTGCCCGAAACGCGTTGTAAATCAGGTTTTCAAAAAGAATATGCAGTTTTTCCGGCTGGGCCCATAAAGATGCGTCCTGTCCCGGAGGCTTTGCTTCAAAATACACGGACCGTACTTCAGCTTCCCGCTGATAGATGGCATTCAATTCCAAAAACAATTCCGAAACCGGCACTTTTTCCCATTTTTCATCAATTTTATCAAGCGCATTGATGGCGGACAGCCCCTGCAGACGCCGTGCCATCTCCTGCTGCCTTGCCTGAACCTGCTCCAGATAACCGCTCAGCTTTGCATCCACGCCGACGCTGCTATTGCGGATTGCTTCGATATAAGACTGTGTGGCAAATACCGGCGCTTTTAAGTCATGTGCCATATCGGAAAAGAACGCCTTGCGTTCCTCCAGCAGCAGGGTGATTTCTGCGGTACGTTTTTCCACCTGCTCCTCCAGATGGTTGGTGAGGGCATCATTTTCCCGCAAAATACGGCGGCTGCGGGCAATCATCATTGCCCCAAACAGCAGTACAAGCCAAAACCCACACCATTCAAACTGCCAGAAAAAACGGATCGGCTCAAAGCGGTTGGAACAAAACAGATTGAGAACCAATCCTGCGCCAAAGACCGTGCCGCCAGCCAGGGTACAGCCGTTTTCCCAGCCCTTTGTGGCCCTGCCCCTTAATGTAAATAGAACCGTGCAGCAGAATGTAAAAATGTAATAAAGGTCGGTGAGCCTTCCATGTAAAAAGACCGCCCATGTCCACAGTCCAATCAGCAGGCATAAGAAAAGCAACATGGCAGGTATCGCAAAAAAGCCCCACCGCACCCGTTTCCATGCGTTGTCGTTATCCGGCCCGGAGGCCAGTGCCGCAAGTCTTACCACACAAAAACATAAGCCGTACAGCGCTGCGTCCTGTATCACAAACCAGTACGGCGCAGCCTGCATGGAAAACAAAAATACAAAATAGCGGAACATGTAAAGCGCATAAAAACAGCACAGCATTCCGAAGAAACGCCCCGGCTTTCCCCCCGTCCTCCACAGAAAAAGTGTAAATACCGCCAGCGCCAACGGCAAAAGAAAAGCCAGCGCATAAGCAAAGCTTTGGACATTTTCGGCCTTTGAAAGCATGGTCTGTGTCCCAAGCGCAGGCGGGAAGTACATTCCGCTATAATACCCAAAGCCGGACGAAGTTTCCACACTCAAAACGTGGTCTCCCGGCGTCATCAGAAACGTAATGCGTCCGTTTCCCCCACCCTCCGCAATTGCCGTTTCGTTCAGGAAAATTTTGTACCATGAGGATAACTGGGGAAAATTCACCGATACCACCACAGGTTCCCCGTCATAACGCAGCGTCAGCCTGTAGCAGGCCCTGCCATGGGGGGAAACCGACAAATCCCCCCGCTGCAGGTTGGAAAACTCCCCGATATAAGTAGGCTTGTCCGTTACCCGCCCGTCGGTGAGCAGCCATCCGTCAATCAGGAAAATGGGATCGCCGCGCAAAAAATCCCGTCCGTTTATGTCAATCACACCTAAAGCCCCATAGGGCGGCGGCGTTTCATATTTATTATCCAAATAAAACAAGATCGTAAAAAAAACTGCCAGCACAGCCAAAACTGCCGGTATCTGCCACAAATACTTTTGCTGCCCCATTCCTTTTCCTTCCTTTTTATGGGAACCGCCTCATAGACAGTCCGGCAAAACAAAACGGTATCCCTGCCCCCAGACTGTTTCAATAAACGAATGTTCTTCGCATGCCTTTTCCAGCTTCCGCCGAAGGCGCGACATATGTATCTGCACCGTCTGTCCGCCGTCCCAGAGCCGCCCGCCCCATATCTGCCCAAAAAGTTCCTCCGGCGTAAAAATATGCCCAGCCTGTTTTGAAAGCAGCTGCAAAAGGTCAAATTCAACGGGCGTAAAAACCAGTTCTTTTTCGTCCATAAACGCCCTTCGGCCCGGTAAGTCCAGCAAAAGCCTGCCATATCTGCAAAAGTTCTGTCCGGTCGCGGCCAGCCTGATACGCGTTTCCACCTTAGCCCAAAAAAGTTCTGCCGGCGTATCCTTGGTGATATAATCTGTGCCGCCCGCCTCAAAACCTTTCACCTGCTTATCCGTTCCTGTAAAGCTGCTCAAAAAAATAACAGGGGCCTGTGTCAGGGTATAGAGCTTTTTGCAAAGTGAAAATCCATCCTCCCCGGGAAGCATAACGTCAAGCAACACACAGTCATACGCCCCGTCCGCGGCCTGCGCAAGCGCCTCTTCCCCCTCCGCCGCCGTCCGCACAATGCATCCATGGCTGCACAGAATGTCCGCCCAGCGCATACGATCTGCCGGTTCATCATCCACCAGTAAAATGCGCCATGGCCCTTCTTCACGTTCTTTTTTAGGGGATGCATCCGGCTGCTTTTCCCCCTTATGAAGCAAAAAGTGCATATAGGCATCCTGCACCTGGCCAAGCCGCTGTCGCGCCACCAAAATCGTGTGGCCATTGTTTGTGACAATACTGTTACCCCTGACAGCCTGCACATAATTTAAATTTACCAGATAGGAACGGTGAACCTTTAAAAATTCCGGTCTGGACAAAAGCTTTTCTTCCAAATCCGCCAGGGCTGCCGTCACTTTGTGCACCATGCCATCTATGAAGTGAAAAGACACAATTTTATTTACAACTTCCACGTATTCAAGCCGCGTAAACGCAATCCGGACAATCCCGTCCCTGCCTTTGAGCACAAGTCCCAATCCGTCATCACCGCATACTGCAATCCGCATCTGACAATTTCCCCTTCACACTACTCCCGTTTATGTTTTGCCTGATAGTACGCAATTCCCCAAAATGTTAAGTAGCACTATAGCATATGCGCAACCGCTTTTCAAGATTTTCAAGATATTTCACACGGAAACTGTAACGGTTCGGTTCCCGTTCACGGTCTGGGGGCCGCTCATCGTAACAAATGTTGGATGTGTCCCGTGAACGGTTGCTTTGTGGGAGACGAATGGCTGCGTTTTCATTTCGGCCTGGCTTTTATGTAATATATGACAGACAGCAATGCTACAAGCGTCATAAGAACAGCCGATAGCAGAAAGGCCGGTGAGCTAGGTTCGGTAATACTGGAACCAAGGACCGTGGATAAAACAACGCCCAATGCCGTACCCAATATTCCTCCTGCCAGATAATGCCGAAAAGGAATCCTCATTGCGCCAAGATACATGCTCACTGCATCTCCCGGCAGGAAAACAAATGTACGTAGCAGAAATGAAATAAACAAAGGTTTTTGCTCCTGTTTAGAACATACTTTTTCCAGCTTCGGGTATTTCCCAATCAGGTTTTTCACCATACCAGAACCTGAATATCGTCCTGCCCAATAGGGAATGGTAAGTGTAGATCGGAAGAGCGTCGTGTAGGGAAAGAGTGTAGATCTCGGTGGTCGC
>CARDPF010000159.1 GCA_948960675.1 uncultured Eisenbergiella sp. | reverse complement strand
TCCCGGAAACGGAAGTCAACAGCAAAAACAGGGATTCCGGCGTCGTGATCAGAATATGGGGCGGATGCTTGGCCATATGCTGCCGTTCCTTCTGGGTGGTATCCCCGGTGCGGATGGCGACGGATATTTCCGCCTTATCCCCCTGCAAAAACGCCCGGATCCCGTCCAGCGGACGGCGCAGGTTTTCCCGGATGTCCGCCGCCAGGGATTTTAGCGGGGAAATATAGACCAGCTGCAGTCCTTCCCTGAGTTGTCCCCGTGCCGCCTGCTGCATCAGCTGATCAATGAAAATCAAAAACGCCGAAAGGGTTTTTCCCGTACCGGTGGGCGCGCTGACCAGCACGGGCTTCCCGGCGGCGATCTCCCGCCAGGCCTCCCCCTGCACCTGAGTCGGCTCCCCAAAGGTTTGTCCAAACCAGTCCCTTGTCGGGCCAAAAAACAATTCCATTACATCCTGCATATTCCTTTTCCCCCAGTCGGCGGCACCGCCGCACGTAAAAACCGGAAAGGCCAAGACACCCCTACCGCTTAGGTATCCGATCCCTTCCGGCTTTATCAGCACTCCCCAAATCCCCCATATAGGCTGCAACGGTTTAAGAAAGCCCCAACCGTTGCAGCCTGTGGTTTTAATACGCTACAGCTGAACTGTTACTTTAATACAGCTTGGAATAGCCGTACCCGTTGACCATGGCATCCAGCTTCTGCTTATTTTTACAGAACGGGCAGGCATACGCCTCATATGCCTGATAGCCCGGCACGTCCTCCGTCGTGAAAATGCTCTCCACACGCTGTCCGTTGATGCTCGAAATCGCACTGAACACGGAACAGATCTGCTGCACATGACCGCCGTAATAATCAATGCACTCCATGCTGCGGCTGATGGTTAAGCCCGTCGTGGAAGTCGCCAAAAGTAAAACCACATTTTTGCCCTTAATCGCGGAAATCAGGTTGTCCCTGAAAATCATCTGGTTGTTAATGTTGAACTCCGGCGTCACCACGTAAACCGTGTGATGCGCATTCTGGTTCGGGAAATTGCCGCGCTCCAATTCCTCCGCCATGTACGCCCCGATCACCTCGCTGCCGTCCATGCAGACGATGGTATCTACCACGGTCTGTACCGGAAAACGCTGGACAAACGCCTGCGCAACCGCCGCAGCCTCGCTCCGCCTCGTTTTCAAGCCCGTCATATCCACATAATAGTTAATATGGGAATGACTCGTGGCAAAATGCCCCGGAATGGCACGCAGAATAATGTTCCTTCCTGCCTTCGAGTAAAATTTCATGGCTTTGCTTTCCATAAGCTTGTTACCCCCTTTTTGCCCTACTGCCTTGACGCTGCCTTTCCACAGATTTCACCATAACTTTGTAAAAACAGGAAAAGCAACTGTAGTGCCCGTTATGCAGCAGTTGCTTTTCTTTTATTATAGTATTAACCGGCATATATTGCAAGTCCAAAAAAGTGCAAAACCTGCCGCCATATGTTATAATAGTTATTATTCACGGGTATGGGAACATGATACAAGGGTGAGGGGCGGTTTTTGCGTAGCAAAATTCGAAATACCGCCCCGAATCGTTACTATGAGCAGCCCCCGGGCCGTGAATAGCAACTTATAATAAGCTATACCCAAATGCGCACCCATTCCCAACCATTGGTTGATTTTGCAGGACTCAACCTATGGTTGGTATCAAAAACGTATCGGGAAATGTATAATGGATAACGGTTCAACTCTGGATTGCTATGTATCATGATACCGGGGGCAAAAGATCATGTATGACATGCTTACATATCAATACATGATTTTAGGATTGCGGGAGCACGTAGTACAGAGCAATCCGTGGTATCATATCATGTACTTATCAGAAGATAAAATTTTCAATCGCGGGATTTATGTCTGCGCACTGCCTACCACAAACTCGTTATGCGTTTATGCGAAGAAATGGAGAAAAATATGAATCAGGAAGAAATCGGGAAATTTATTGCCTTATGCCGGAAAGAGAAAAACCTGACCCAGACACAGCTGGCACAAAAGCTGCATTTAACAGACCGTGCCGTTTCAAAGTGGGAGACCGGGAAGAGTATGCCCGATTCCTCCGTTATGCTAAACCTTTGCCGCATACTGGAAATCACAGTGGACGAATTGTTAAGCGCCGGGAAAGCAGCCCCCCAAACAAAAACCGCCCCAGATCTGCACTCCAAAAAAGCTACAGACAAAAAAAGAACGACCAAAGGCCGGATTCTATCCGCCGCCTTTACGGTCATTCTTTTCATCGGTATTTTGGTATGCTACATTTGCAACCTTGCAATATCGGGCCGCCTGACATGGGCCTTTCTTCCGGCCTCCTCCATCCTTTATGCATGGCTGCTCTTTTTTCCGGCGCTCTTATGGCAAAAAAGGGGGATTTTCATTGTCCTATTGTCCGCAAGCATTTTTACCGTTCCCTATCTATTCCTGCTTGGCATATTTACGAAAACAGCAGCTGTTTTTTCCATCGGTACCGCAACGGCATTGCCTGCAATCGCATTCCTGTGGGTAATATACGCCGTTTTTTGCCGCATCGGAAAAACCAATAAACCGGCCGCTTTCGGAATTACCTTTCTGTCCGCCATTCTACTGGTATTTGCCATCAACTTTATACTGTCGGAAATGATAGGCGAAGCGATACTGGACTACTGGGATATCCTGTCCGTCCTCCTCTTATTGGTTTTGGCTCTTGCCTCTTTTGCATATGGCCGCCGCAAAGCACATTGAAAAAGCCGGCCGTGTGTTGTAGCATCAGTGGTGGAACAGCCGTATTCCGGTAAAGACCATTGCCATCCCGTACTTGTCACAGCATTCAATCACGGCGTCATCCCGCACGGAGCCGCCCGGCTGCGCAATATACTTTACGCCGCTTTTATGCGCCCTTTCAATATTGTCGGAAAACGGGAAAAACGCGTCGGAACCCAATGTGACGTCCTGCAGTCCGTCCAGCCACGCCCGCTTTTGCTCCCGGGTAAACACCGGCGGCTTCTCTTTAAAGCGGCTCTGCCAGACGCCCTCCGCCAATACGTCCTCATATTCCTCCCCTATGTACACGTCGATGGCGTTATCCCGGTCCGCACGGCCAAGGCCGTCCACAAACTGCAGTCCCAATACCTGCGGGGACTGGCGCAGCCACCAGTTGTCGGCTTTTTGTCCCGCCAGCCTGGTGCAATGGATTCTGGACTGCTGTCCAGCGCCGATGCCGATCGCCTGTCCGCCCTTGACATAACAGACGGAATTGGATTGGGTATATTTGAGGGTAATCAGGGCGATTTTTAAATCAATCAGCGCTTCCCTGGGAATTTCTTTGTTTTGGGTCACAAAATTGGACAAAAGCGCTTCGTCAATCGGCAATTCGTTACGCCCCTGTTCAAAAGTGATACCGAATACCTGCTTTTTCTCCAATTCGGCAGGCTGATAGGAAGGGTCGATCTGAATCACATTATAACCGCCCTTTTTCTTCTCCTTCAAAATGGCCAGCGCCTCCTGCGTGTATCCCGGCGCGATCACCCCGTCGGAAACCTCCCGCTTAATCAGCTTCGCCGTATCCGTATCGCACACATCGGAAAGCGCGATAAAGTCCCCAAAGGAGGACATCCGGTCCGCTCCCCGGGCACGGGCATAGGCACACGCCAACGGTGACAACTCCCCCAGATCATCCACCCAGTAGATTTTCGCCAGCGTTTCTGTCAGCGCAAGCCCCACCGCCGCTCCCGCCGGGGACACATGCTTAAAGGATGTGGCCGCCGGAAGCCCGGTCGCCTTCTTTAACTCCGAAACCAGCTGCCAGCCGTTAAAAGCGTCCAAAAAATTGATATATCCCGGCCTGCCGTTCAACACCGTAACCGGCAGCTTGCTGCCGTCCTCCATATAAATGCGCGAAGGCTTCTGGTTCGGATTACAGCCGTATTTTAATTGTATTTCCTGCATGGTCAAACTCCTTTCCCCAAAACAAGTTCTAACCGTACTGGTAAACCTGCCCTGTTACCTAACGGTTCCTGTTTACGATTCTGGTTTCGTACATTCCGCTTTCGATATTCCAAAAACGCACAAAAAGAGAAACCTTATTTTCCGGATTCAAATTTTCCCACAGCATCCCGGTAAAGCTGTCTATGTCCCCAACGATTTCCACCCGTTTGGGCTCTCCCACAAAGCTGGGCAGCGGGCTGCCGTCCCCCTGATAAGTGTGCAGGAAATGTCCTTCCCCCGCCGCCGGGTTTTCATAAGTAAACGTATGGCGGAGGCAGGAAGAAGGATCACCGCAGTTACTTTTTAAAATCGACATGGCATAATGGTAATTATGGTCCTTCACCTGCAAAACGCCGGAAATCCGTGGGGTGTAATTGGGGGCGTCCGGTTCAAAGGTACGGCTGCGCAGACACTGCTCCAGGGTAAGACCCTTGCCAAACCCCTCATAAATTGTATCGGTCTGATCCCCGTTTGTCACAATCGTGCAATCCTTGTATACCCGGACAGGCGCATAAATAATCAGGCTGGGATCCTCCAGTTTGGAAGGGTCAAAGGCCTGCGTGCGGATTCCTTCCCCCTCCTCCACAAAAATGCGGTTTCTGGAATTTGTGCTTCTTCCCATGATAAAATAAGCCGTCACCGCCTGCCTGCCGTCACCACTCCTGCCGATCACAATCCCCCGCCCCGGATATTCATTTTCCGAAAGCAATGCTGCAAGATTTTGTTTCTGCATAGTAACCTCCCTGCCCGCTTTAGCGGGCGTAAATTCACGGTTGAAAAACTGTCGCATATGGTTTTTCAACCTAACCTCCCTGCCCGCTTTAGCGGACGTAAATCCCAGTTTGCTGTTGCAAGCCGTTTTTGGGGCAAAAACCGCCTGAATACCTTTTAAACCAATCAGTACCCAGGCGGTCGATTCCCTTCCCCTATAAACGCGCTTCATGTGGTGTACTCCACTGGGAAACCATCCGTTTCCCGTCCGCCAGTCACGCGTCCCCGTATTGTCGCGGTAACAGTTTGGACAAGTCTGCCCTGTTACTGCATCCGCCCATTAAAATCGCTACGCGATGGGGCGGATGCTTGCCACCACCACGTATTCTCACGGTCTGCGCAGTAAATGCGCAGACCTGTCTGAACTGTTACTTGTCGCAGAACATAAGTACCCTTTTCTCAATCCCCGGTACTGTAATTGGGCGCTTCTTTCGTGATATGGATGTCGTGCGGGTGGCTCTCTTTGAGGGAGGCCGCCGAAATCTTTACAAACCTTCCGTTCTCCTTCAACTCCTCAATGTTCTTTGTCCCACAATACCCCATGCCTGCGCGCAGTCCACCCATCAGCTGGAATACCGTGTCCTCCACCAGTCCTTTATAGGCCACACGCCCTTCCACGCCTTCCGGAACCAGCTTCTTGGCATCGGACTGGAAATAGCGGTCTTTGCTGCCGTTTTCCATTGCCGCGATGGAGCCCATACCGCGGTATACCTTATATTTACGCCCCTGAAAAAGTTCAAAATCCCCAGGGCTCTCGTCACAGCCCGCAAACATGGAACCCATCATACACACGTTGCCGCCCGCCGCAATCGCCTTGGTGATTTCCCCGGAGTACTTGATTCCGCCGTCCGCAATCACCGGAATACCGTACTGCCTTGCCACCTCGTAACAATTCATGATCGCCGTGATCTGCGGAACGCCGATTCCCGAAACCACCCGCGTCGTACAAATGGAGCCCGGGCCGATTCCCACCTTCACCGCGTCCGCGCCTGCCTCAATCAGCGCTTTTGCCGCCTCTCCTGTGGCGATGTTGCCGGCAATCACCTGCAAATCCGGATACGCTTCCTTGATCATCCGCAGGCAGCGCAGCACATTCTCGGAATGTCCATGGGCGCTGTCCAGTACAATCACATCCACCTTTGCATCCACCAATTTCTGCACGCGCTCCAGCACATTGGCGGTGATGCCCACCCCGGCGCCGCACAAAAGCCTGCCCTGCTCATCCTTGGCCGCAAGGGGGTATTTGATCGCTTTCTCAATATCCTTGATGGTAATCAGCCCTTTTAGGTTATAATCCTTGTCCACGATGGGCAGCTTCTCTTTGCGCGCCTTGGCCAGAATCTTCTTGGCCTCATCCAGTGTGATACCTTCCGGCGCCGTGATCAGCCCTTCCCCCGTCATGGACTCTTTAATTTTCTTGGTGAAATCTGTTTCGAATTTGAGATCGCGGTTGGTAATGATACCCACCAGCTTCCTGCCCTCTGTGATAGGAACGCCGGAAATGCGGAATTTTGCCATCAACTCATTGGCATCCGCCAGCGTATGTTCCGGAGTCAAAGAAAATGGATCTGTGATAACACCGTTCTCGGAGCGTTTTACCTTGTCCACCTCGTCAGCCTGCGCTTCCATGGACATGTTCTTGTGAATGATACCGATACCGCCCTGACGCGCCATGGCAATCGCCATCCTGTGCTCTGTAACCGTATCCATTCCCGCACTCATCAGCGGAATGTTCAGCTTGATTTTTTTCGTCAGCCAGGTTGACACGTCCACCTGGTTGGGGATGACCTGCGAGTATGCCGGAACCAGCAGCACATCGTCGAAAGTAATGCCTTCACCAATAATCTGACCCATCTTCTCTCCTCCTGTTTTTGAATGAAAACTGCCAGTAGCCATAATGGAAAACAGGTTTTCCGATATCATGAAATACTGACAGTTCTTGTTGGTTTATGCAAGTTTAACAGACTTGACGGCGTCTGTCAATCCAAAAATACTTTTCTTGGCGCAACCGCCTGCACGGCCTTTACAAACTCTATACTGGGCTCCAAAAAAATCCTGCGGCCGCCGTCATAAATCATGGCATAGCGCCGGTCGGGCTGCCCTTCCACCCCGCTGGAATAATCGGTATCCTTAAACTGGCGGTTCTTATAATTGTCCAAATGCCAGGAACGAACCGGCGCTAAAATCTCAATCCTGTCCACCTCAAATTTCTCGGCCCTCTTCCTCCTGCTCTTGTTCAAAATCTTGTCCACGGTAATTTCCCTGTCCACATACAGGTATTCAAACTCCATGCTCGCATACATTCCCGCAAAATAAGCCCCCGCCGCTGCCGCAAAGCCTGCGATCAAAACCGGGAAAAATACCATACCGACAAGTATTAAAATTACGGTCAGCACCATGAGCAAAGCCTTGAGCATTCCCAATGGCCCGGACTTTTTACGGGCAACCAGACATTCTACATAACTATCAAGATCGGAAGAGCACACGTCTGAACTCCAGTCACACAACAGCATCTC
>CARDPF010000158.1 GCA_948960675.1 uncultured Eisenbergiella sp. | reverse complement strand
CCCCTTTTGCCACTCTTTGGCAACCCTTCCATATTTGAACGGGGGTTCCTATGAAAGACATGCACACATGCGGACAAGCCACATGGTGCGTGCACGGTCTGCGCAGCGCGTGCGCAGTCCTGCTTGCAGGTTTTGGCGCTTTCATAGGAACCCCCTTTTGCCACTCTTTGGCAACCCTTCCATATTTGAACGGGGGTTCCTATGAAGACATGCACACATGCGGACAAGCCGCATGGTGCGTGCACGGTCTGCGCAGCGCGTGCGCAGTCCTGCTTGCAGGTTTTTAGCAACCTTCATAGGGAACCCCCCAGACTTTGGCCAGCAGTGCGACACCCTGACGGATTTGTTCCGGTGTCAGGCCCCCGAACCCTAAAAGCAGGGTTGCGGCCCTTTCCGTTTGGTCTTTTGGCAAGGGCTCCACAAGCGCCTCCGACAATCCGTATACCCGCACGCCCACATGCAGGGCCGCCTCCCGCAGCCAATTTTCTTCCCTTCCCTTTCGATCCGTCAAAAGCACGTGCAGTCCCGCGTTCTCCCCGGATAATGCAAAATCACCTAAAAAAGGCCTAAGTTCCTCCAACAATATCTCGTGCTTCTCTTTATAAACCTTCCGCATCCGGTTCAAATGCCGCTCAAACGCACCCTCCCGGACAAAATCGTTGAGCACCGCCTGGTCAATACGTGAAACCGTGGATGAAAACACGTTGCACCGCAACGCAAACCGTTCCATCAGCTTTGGGGGCAGCACCATGAAACTCACCCGGATTGCCGGTGCGATGGATTTGGAAAACGTCCCGATATAAATCACCTTTCCGGCGGTATCGGAAGACTGCAGCGAAGGAATCGGTTTCCCCCGGTACCGGAATTCACTGTCATAATCATCCTCTATCACATAGCGCTCTTCCCCCTGCCGGGCCCACCGCAAAAGTTCGGCGCGCCGTCCGATGGGCATGACCACACCGGTGGGATACTGGTGGGATGGCATGACATAGGCCACCTGCGCCCCCGTTTCCTGCAGGGCATCCACACAAATTCCGCCCTCGTCGCACGCCACCGTGACAATTTTTCCCGCAAAAAGCCGAAATATTTTGTAAGCCCTGGGATAACTGGGGTTTTCAAAGGCGACCGTCCGTCCCTCCCCCAGCACATAACGCAGAAGCATCAGCAGGTAGTCGTTCCCCGCGCCCACAATAATCCGGGAGGCATCCGCATTCACCCCCCGGGAGGCATGGAGATAGCGTGCGATGGTTTCCCGCAATTCCAAATCCCCTTTGGCATCCCCCAGCGCAAACGTCTCCGCCTGATCCTGACTCAAAATATTTTTGGTGATGCGCCTCCAGACGCTGAAAGGAAAATACCGCATGTCGATGGCATTCGGGGAAAAATCCACCTGATAGTTTGTCCCCTTACCCGTCCGGACATAGGCCTTTTTTTCCAGTTCCTTCTCCAGACGGTACAGTTCTTCCACCCGCGCGACATAATAGCCCTTATAAGGAACCGATTCGATGTACCCCTCCGATAAAAGCTGCTCATAGGCCAGCTGCGCCGTACTGCGGGAAATCTGCAGGCTGGCCGCCAGAGAACGCGTGGAGGGAAGCTTCTCTTTATATGGAAGCCTCCCTGCCTGAATCTCGTCCCTGATATACCGGTAAATCTGCTCATACAGATGCCCGCCGCTTTCCTGCAAATGCATCACAAAATCCTGCATGCTTTTTAATCCTTCTTGGGCAGCTTAAAGGAACTCTTTAGGGACACAATCCGGTTAAACACAGGTTCCCCGGGTTTGGAATCCCTGCAGTCCACGCAAAAATACCCCTGTCGCACAAACTGGAATTTTCCAAAAGGCCCGGCCTCCCGCAAGGACGGCTCCAAATAGGCCTCCCTTACGGTAAGCGAATTGGGGTTTAAGTTCAGCGAGCCGTCCTCGTTATATACCCCCTTTTCCTCGTCTATGATATTCTCATACAGACGGACCTGCGCCTTCAAAGCTGTCTCACATGCCACCCAGTGGATCGTGCCCTTGACTTTCCTGCCTTCAAAGCCACTGCCGGACTTAGTTGCGGGATCATAGGTGGCATGCACGGTGGTCACTCTCCCGTCAGGATCCTTTTCAAAGCCCGTACATTTGACAAAATACGCGTTCATCAGGCGCACTTCATTGCCCACAAACAGACGGAAATATTTTTTCGGGGGATCCTCCATGAAATCCTCCCGTTCGATATACAGTTCCCTGCCAAAGGGAACCTTTCTGGAACCCAGTGCCTCGTTTTCCAGATTGTTGGGGGCATCCAGCATTTCCGTCTGTCCCTCCGGATAGTTGTCGATCACCAGCTTAATCGGGTCAATGACTGCCATCATCCGGGGTACTTTCAGCTTTAAATCCTCCCGGATACAATATTCCAGCATTGCGTAATCCGCAGAAGAATTGCTCTTGGAAACCCCGCACAGTTCCACAAACATCCGGATGGATTCCGGCGTAAACCCGCGCCTGCGCAGGGCAGCGATGGAAACCAGCCTGGGATCGTCCCAGCCGTCCACAATACCGTCCTCCACCAGCTTTTTGATATACCGCTTACCCGTCACCACATTGGTCAGATACATTTTGGCAAACTCAATCTGCCTGGGCGGATGGGGGTATTCCAGTTCCCGCACCACCCAGTCATACAACGGCCTGTGATCCTCAAATTCCAGCGTACAGATGGAATGGGTAATGCCCTCAATGGCGTCCTCTATGGGATGGGCAAAATCATACATCGGGTAAATGCACCAGGCATCCCCGGTATTGTGATGGGTCATATGCGCCACACGGTAAATCACGGGATCGCGCATATTCATATTGGGACTGGCCATATCAATGCGGGCCCGCAGCACCTTTTCCCCGTCCGCATACACACCGTTTTTCATCTCCTCAAACAGGCGCAGGTTTTCCTCTACGCTCCTGCCCGCCGACGGATCCTCTTTTCCGGCCTGTGTCAGGGTACCGCGGTACTCCCGGATCTGCTCCGCCGTCAGATCGGAAACGTAAGCTTTCCCCTTCCGGATCAGCTTCACCGCCGCCTCATACATCTGCCCGAAATAGTCGGAGGCAAAAAAGAGCCTGTCCTCCCAGTCCGCCCCCAGCCACTGTATGTCCTCCTTGATGGACTCCACGAATTCGGTCTTTTCCTTGGTAGGATTGGTATCGTCAAAACGCATGTTGAACTTACCGCCGTATTCCTTTGCCAGCCCATAATTTAGCAAAATGGATTTGGCATGCCCGATATGGAGATAACCGTTTGGCTCCGGGGGAAACCGGGTATGCACCGTATCATACACACCCTCCGCAAGATCCTTGTCTATCATCTGTTGAATAAAATGCCTGGAAACATTCTCTTTATTTTCTTCTGCTACAGGACTCTCTTTACCCATATCCTCGTTCTTGCCGCCCCTGCCGGACGGCTCCCTCCTCTCCGTTCCCGTGATTTTCTTTTTATATTATCAAAACTGTCTGGAAAATACAAGTTCAAGTGGAAATTTCTATTTCCAAAATATATATCATATGCTATGATAGTACATGGCCAGCTTTTTATTTGACCGCTACTTTTTATGAAGGAGGGTTTCTTATGAACCGCGCATTGTTAAAACAGGATGCCAAACAGGCCATGAGTATGGCCAACCCGCATCCCGCCCTGACCACTCTGATTGTATTTGTGGTTTCCATCGCTTGCACGATGGTCTTAAACTTTTTTGGCGCCATTTTCGGCGTCACCAGTGCACTTTTTGGCTCCGAAGCCATCAGCGCTTTTGGCGCCTTTGTCACCATGATCCTATCCGTGGCAGTCGGGCTGCTTCTTGGCACCGTGCAGTTTGGCTATACCGTATACTGCCTGAAGGTATTTAAACAGGAGGAAACCGGCATTCAGGAGCTTTTTTCCTATTTCCCGATGCTTTTTAAAATTTTCGGACTGATCTTATGGATCGGCCTGTTCACCTGGCTGTGGTCCCTACTCTGCGTCATCCCGGGCATCATTGCCGCCCTGCGCTATTCCCAGGCATTTTTCATTCTGGCAGAAAATCCGGACATGAGTATCCGCGACTGCGTGAACGAAAGCAAGGCTTTGATGTCCGGCAGGCTTGGGGAATTTTTCGTACTCCAGCTTTCCTTTATTCTCTGGATCCTGCTGGTCTCCGTCACCTGCGGTCTGGCAACTTTTTACGTACAACCCTACATGCAGATCACTTTCGCAGGCTATTACTTAAGCCTCAAACCCTATGATACGGTAGACGGCTACAACAACGGTTATCAGGACGGATACGCCGACGGCTACCATGCGGGTAATACCCAGAATCCCAATCCATAACAGTTCAGCCTTCGGCTGAACTGTTACGGAAGATGCACACAAAACGCGATTTTATCGCGTTTTGGTGCGTGAAGCCCTCGCAAAATCGCGCACAGGGCACGATTTTGACTTCGCGGGATTATGGCTAAACTGTTACCCCAATACCTATAAAATTAAAAAGAATTTTTTTCTTGACCTTCCGCAAGACAGGTGCTATAATACCCCAGATGAACAAAGGCGTTCATGGAAGAGATGCTTTCTTCCATGGACGCCTTTTTAATGCCCAACAGCCCGTTGCGGCCCACACGGAGGTACTTATGGAACAGACTCTCTACTTGCAGCTGGAGGACGGCTCCCTGTTTACCGGGAAATCCTTCGGCGCGCCCCTTGCGCAGGATATCACAGCGGAAGCAGTGTTTACCACTGCCATGACCGGCTATGTGGAAACCCTGACCGATCCCAGCTATTACGGCCAAATGGTGGTCCAGACCTTTCCCCTGACCGGCAATTACGGCGTAAACCCCTCCGATTTTGAAAGCGCCCGCATCCACATGCGCGCCTACATCACCCGGGAATGGTGTGACTGCCCGTCAAACTTCCGCAGCCAAATGGATTTGGATACTTTCCTGAAAAGACAGGGCATTCCCGGCCTTTTCGGCATTGATACCAGACTCCTTACCCAACGCATCCGTGAATATGGCGTCATGAACGGCAGGCTCACCGCCGCCCTTCCGGACCAAAAAGACGCCCCTGCCCTGAAGAACTGGCACATTGAAAATGCCGTACAAAGCGTGACCTGTAAAGAGCCTTACGTCCTGCCCGCCCCGGTTCCCCGCTTCCATGTGGTACTCTGGGATTTCGGCGCAAAGCAAAATATCCTGCGCAGGCTCCACGCCTGTGGCTGCAGCCTGACAGTTGTACCCGCCTCTGCCTCCTGCTCCCAGATTCTGTCCCTTTTTCCGGACGGCGTCATGCTCTCCAACGGCCCCGGCAATCCCAAAGAGAACCCCGGCATTATCTCCGAGCTTGCAAAGCTGTGCCGGTCACGGGTTCCTGTTTTTGGCATCTGCCTTGGCCACCAACTCCTTGCCCTCGCCAATGGGGCCGATACGGAGAAACTCAAATATGGGCACAGAAGCGCCAACCAGCCGATCCGGGACTTACAAACCGGCCGGATTTACATCACCAGCCAAAACCACGGCTATACGGTCAAAAACGATTCCCTGCCCCCAAACGCCGTCTGCAGCTTCCAAAATGTCAATGACCTCACCTGCGAGGGCCTTTGCTACCGGGATTTCCCCGGCTTTTCCGTGCAGTTTCATCCGGAAGCCTGCGGCGGTCCCAAGGATACGGAATTTTTGTTCGGACAATTCTTGGATTTGATGGAAAGGAGGAAAACGCAATGCCCCTAAATCCCACTCTCAAAAAAATATTGGTCATCGGCTCCGGCCCCATCGTCATCGGACAGGCGGCGGAATTTGATTATGCCGGTACCCAGGCATGCCGCGCCTTGCAGGAGGAAGGACTGGAGGTTGTTTTAGTCAACTCCAATCCCGCCACCATCATGACCGACGCTGCCATGGCCGACCACGTTTATGTGGAACCGCTGACCTTAGACTTTTTAAAGGAAATCATCCGGAAAGAAAAGCCGGACGGTATCCTGTCCACCCTTGGCGGGCAGACCGGGCTGACCCTCTCCATGCAGCTTGCAAGGGAAGGCTTTTTGGAGAAAGAAGGGGTAATCCTTCTGGGCGCCTCTTTGGACACCATCAATCAGGCGGAGGACCGCCAGACTTTCAAATCCACCATGCAGGCCATCGGGGAGCCCGTCGTCCCCTCCATCGTCACCGGTACGTCCCAGGACGCCCTTGCCTTTGCCCACGCAAACGGCTATCCGGTGATCGTGCGTCCCGCTTTCACACTTGGCGGAAGCGGGGGCGGCATTGCAAAGGATGAGGGGGAACTCAAAAAAATTGCCGCGACGGGACTGCGGCTCTCTCCCATCACCCAGATTTTGGTGGAAAAATGCATTACCGGTTGGAAGGAAATCGAATTTGAAGTGGTGCGGGACAGCTGTGGGAACAAAATCGCCGTCTGCTCCATGGAAAACCTGGATCCCGTCGGAATTCACACCGGTGATTCCATTGTAGTTGCCCCCGCCGTCACCCTTGCCGACCGGGAATACCAAATACTGCGCAGCAGCGCCCTCCGCATTATCGAAGCCATGGGCATAGAGGGTGGCTGCAACGTCCAGTTTGCCCTCCATCCCGAAAGCTTTGCCTATGCCGTCATCGAAGTCAACCCCAGGGTTTCCCGCTCCTCGGCGCTGGCCAGCAAAGCCACCGGTTACCCCATCGCCCGGGTGGCCTCCAAAATCGCCGTCGGATACCGTCTGGATGAAATCGACAACGAAATTACCGGCAAAACCAAGGCCTGTTTTGAACCTGCCCTGGACTATGTGGTCGTAAAATTTCCCAAATGGCCCTTTGACAAGTTCGTCTATGCCTCCCGCAGGCTGGGAACCCAGATGAAAGCCACCGGCGAGGTCATGGCCATCGGCAGAAATTTTGAACAGGCGTTGATGAAAGCCATACGCGGCGCGGAAATCTCCCATGACAGCCTCATTGACCAAAAGCTGCGCGCACTGGACGATACTGCCCTTTGGGAAAAGCTTGCAGCGTCTGACGACGAGCGTATTTTCGCGCTCTATGAAGCCCTGTACCGGACATTTCCCATGGACAAAATCCACGATGTGACCATGGTGGACGAATGGTTTTTATCCAAACTTTCCAACCTCGCCCGTTTGGAAAAACGGCTGCAATGCGAAGCACTGACGCCGTCTTTTCTTGCCAAACTCAAGCAAAACGGCTTCCCCGATTCCGTTATCGCCTCCGTGGGCAAAACCGGGGATTTTCCCCATCTGCCAAACGCCTATAAAATGGTGGATACCTGTGGCGCGGAGTTTGCCGCCAAGACGCCCTACTTCTATGCTTCC
>CARDPF010000157.1 GCA_948960675.1 uncultured Eisenbergiella sp. | reverse complement strand
CATTAAGCCGGTACAGGCTGCCGTGAAGGAGTTTTTCGGCTCCTCCCAGCTGTCCCAGTTTATGGATCAGAATAATCCCCTGGGCGAGTTGACGCATAAGAGGCGTCTTTCGGCGCTGGGGCCCGGCGGTTTGTCCCGTGACCGTGCAGGCTTCGAGGTCCGTGACGTACACTACTCCCACTATGGGAGAATGTGCCCGATTGAGACCCCGGAAGGTCCCAACATCGGCTTGATCAATTCTCTGGCAAGCTATGCAAAGATCAACGAGTACGGGTTTGTGGAAGCCCCGTACCGCAAAATTGATAAAACGGATCCGGCCAATCCCCGCGTCACCAATGAGGTGGTGTATATGACGGCGGACGAGGAGGATAATTACCATGTGGCGCAGGCGAACGAGGAGTTGGATGAGAACGGCTGCTTTGTAAAACCCAGCGTGTCAGGGCGTTACCTGGATGAAACTTCCGAGTATCCTAAGTCCATGTTTGATTATATGGACGTGTCCCCGCAGATGGTCTTTTCGGTTGCGACGGCGCTGATCCCGTTTTTGCAAAACGACGATGCCAACCGGGCGTTGATGGGATCCAACATGCAGAGACAGGCCGTGCCGCTGCTTTCCACACAGGCCCCGGCCGTCGGGACGGGTATGGAGGTGAAGGCGGCTGTAGACTCCGGTGTCTGCATCGTAGCCAAAAAGCCCGGTACGATTGATTATGTCTCTTCCCGGATGATTCGCATGACCTGCGATGATGGGGAGAAAAAGGAATACCATTTGACTAAGTTTTCCAGAAGCAACCAGTCCAACTGTTACAACCAGCGCCCCATTGTTTTTAAGGGCGATCACGTGGAAGCGGGACAGGTGATTGCGGACGGCCCTTCCACGGCGGAAGGGGAGCTGGCCCTTGGCAAAAACCCCCTGATCGGGTTTATGACATGGGAAGGCTACAATTATGAGGATGCGGTTTTACTGAGTGAACGTCTGGTGATGGACGATGTCTATACATCGGTTCACATTGAGGAATACGAGGCGGAAGCCCGGGATACCAAGCTGGGGCCGGAGGAGATTACGCGGGATGTGCCGGGTGTTGGCGACGAGGCTCTGAAGGATCTGGATGAGCGGGGAATCATCCGCATTGGCGCGGAGGTACGTGCAGGCGACATTCTGGTCGGTAAGGTTACGCCTAAGGGCGAGACGGAATTGACGGCGGAAGAGCGTCTGCTGCGTGCGATTTTCGGTGAAAAGGCAAGGGAGGTACGCGACACTTCCCTGAAGGTTCCCCACGGGGAATACGGGATTATCGTGGATGCGAAGGTATTTACAAGGGAGAACGGCGACGAACTTTCCCCCGGTGTGAACCAGGCGGTCCGTATTTATATTGCCCAGAAGAGGAAGATTTCCGTCGGGGATAAGATGGCCGGGCGGCATGGAAATAAGGGTGTGGTTTCCCGGGTACTGCCGGTGGAGGATATGCCTTATCTGCCCAACGGACGCCCGCTGGATATTGTGCTGAATCCTCTGGGCGTGCCTTCCCGTATGAATATCGGACAGGTATTGGAGATCCATTTGTCCCTTGCGGCAAAAGCGCTGGGCTTTAATGTGGCGACCCCCATTTTCAACGGGGCAAATGAGCAGGATATCCAGGATACACTGGAACTGGCCAACGATTATGTGAACCTTGAATGGGAAGATTTCCAAAAGAAGCATGAGGAAGAACTGCTTCCGGAGGTGATGGATTACCTGTATGAAAACCGTGACCACAGGGAAGTGTGGAAGGGTGTGCCGATTTCCCGGGACGGTAAAGTGCGGCTGCGCGACGGCCGTACCGGCGAATATTTTGACAGCCCGGTGACAATCGGGCATATGCATTACCTCAAACTCCATCATCTGGTGGACGATAAGATTCATGCCCGTTCCACCGGACCTTACTCTTTGGTGACGCAGCAGCCTTTGGGCGGTAAAGCGCAGTTTGGCGGCCAGCGTTTCGGGGAGATGGAAGTGTGGGCGCTGGAGGCTTATGGTGCGTCTTATACGCTGCAGGAGATTTTGACCGTAAAATCCGACGATGTTGTGGGGCGTGTCAAGACCTATGAAGCCATTATTAAGGGGGATAATATTCCCGAGCCGGGCATTCCGGAATCCTTCAAGGTATTGCTCAAGGAACTGCAGTCGCTTGGGCTGGACGTGCGGGTGCTGCGCGATGACAACACGGAAGTGGAAATCATGGAGACCGTTGATTACGGCGATACCGATTACCGTTATGAGATGGAAGGCGATCCGAGGGGCTACAACTACGGCGAGGAGGAAAACCTTGGCAAAATGGGCTACCAGAAACAGGAATTTGACACCGACAAGGAGGAACTGGTGGCATCGGAGGATGAAGAAGAGTTTGACGAGGAATTGGAAGACAGTTTCGAGGAAGTCTTTGAGGAAGTGTGACCGCTTTTTTGTGCTGTGTCGATTATTTGTAAAGGAGTGTCAAAATGCCTGAAACAAAAAACGAAGTATATCAGCCGATGACGTTTGATGCCATCAAGATCGGGCTGGCATCACCGGATAAAATCAGGGAATGGTCCAGGGGAGAGGTTCTCAAGCCGGAAACGATCAATTACAGGACCTTGAAGCCGGAACGTGACGGATTGTTTTGTGAAAAGATTTTTGGTCCCAGCAAGGACTGGGAATGCCATTGCGGTAAGTATAAGAAAATCCGCTACAAGGGGGTTGTCTGTGACCGTTGCGGCGTGGAAGTCACCAAATCCAGCGTGCGCCGGGAGCGCATGGGGCACATTGAACTTGCGGCGCCTGTTTCCCATATCTGGTATTTTAAGGGAATTCCCAGCCGGATGGGCCTGATTCTGGATCTTTCCCCCAGGGTGTTGGAGAAAGTTCTTTACTTTGCCTCCTATATCGTTTTGGACAAAGGGGATACCAATCTGGAATACAAGCAGGTTTTGTCCGAGAAGGAATACCAAGATGTACGGGAAACCTGGGGCGGCCGTTTCCGGGTGGGAATGGGCGCGGAGGCAATCAAAGAACTGCTGGAAGCGATTGACCTGGAGACGGAGGCGGCGGAATTAAAGGAAGAATTGCAGGATGCCAACGGCCAGAAGCGCGCGAGAATCATCAAGCGCCTGGAGGTGGTGGAGGCGTTCCGTGAATCCGGAAACCGGCCGGAATGGATGATTATGGATGCGGTTCCGGTGATCCCGCCCGACCTGCGCCCCATGGTACAGCTGGACGGCGGCCGTTTTGCAACTTCGGATTTAAACGATCTTTACAGAAGGATCATCAACCGCAATAACCGCTTAAAGAGACTCTTGGAGCTGGGGGCGCCTGATATCATCGTGCGCAACGAGAAAAGGATGCTGCAGGAGGCTGTGGACGCACTCATTGACAACGGCAGAAGGGGACGTCCGGTAACGGGGCCCGGAAACCGGGCGCTTAAGTCCCTCTCCGATATGTTAAAAGGAAAATCCGGCCGTTTCCGGCAGAACCTGTTGGGGAAACGTGTGGACTATTCCGGCCGTTCCGTAATCGTGGTAGGCCCTGAACTCAAAATTTACCAGTGCGGTCTGCCCAAGGAAATGGCGATTGAGCTTTTTAAGCCTTTTGTGATGAAGGAACTGGTGGCAAGGGGCGTTTCCCAGAATATCAAAAATGCGAAAAAGCTGGTGGAGAGACTGGACACGCAGGTCTGGGATGTACTGGAGGATGTCATCAAGGAACATCCGGTAATGTTAAACCGCGCGCCTACCCTGCACAGGCTGGGGATTCAGGCTTTTGAACCCATTTTGGTAGAAGGTAAGGCGATTAAGCTGCATCCCCTTGTGTGTACGGCGTTCAATGCGGACTTTGACGGCGACCAGATGGCGGTTCACCTTCCGCTTTCCCAGGAGGCACAGGCGGAATGCCGCTTTATGCTGCTTTCCCCCAATAACCTCTTAAAGCCCTCAGACGGCGGTCCGGTGGCGGTGCCGTCGCAGGACATGGTGTTGGGAATTTACTATTTGACCCAGGAAAGGCCCGGCGCGCTGGGGGAGGGGAAAATATTTAAAAATGTGAACGAGGCGATTCTGGCTTATGAGAATAAAGCCTGTACGCTGCACTCCCGTATCAAGGTGCGGGTGACGAAAACCACGCCGGATGGCGAGGAAGTGACCGGTATTGTGGAATCCACGCTGGGACGTTTTATTTTCAATGAGATACTCCCGCAGGATTTGGGGTATGTGGAAAGGAAAACACCGGAGGACTATCTGAAGCTGGAAGTGGATTTCCATGTGGGCAAAAAGCAGCTCAAGCCGATATTGGAAAGGGTTATCAATACCCACGGCGCATCCAGGACAGCGGAGGTGCTGGACGATGTGAAAGCCATCGGTTATAAATATTCCACCAAGGCGGCCATGACGGTTTCCATTTCCGACATGACGGTACCGGAGCGGAAAGCGGAGATGCTGGCGCAGGCCCAGAAAACAGTGGATAAGATCGGCAGGAATTTCCGCCGCGGCCTCATCACCGAGGAGGAGCGCTACCGTGCCGTTGTGGAGACATGGCAGGAGACGGATAAGGAATTGACGGATGTTTTGCTGGAGGGCTTGGACCAGTACAACAATATTTTCATGATGGCCGATTCCGGCGCCCGTGGTTCCAACCAGCAGATCAAGCAGCTGGCAGGTATGCGCGGCCTGATGGCGGATACGACGGGACGTACCATTGAACTGCCGATCAAGTCCAATTTCCGTGAAGGACTGGACGTGCTGGAATATTTCATGTCTGCGCACGGCGCCCGCAAAGGGATGTCCGATACGGCGCTGCGTACGGCAGACTCCGGATACCTGACACGCCGCATGGTGGACGTTTCGCAGGAACTGATTATCAAGGAAATCGACTGTTCACAGGACCGGGACACGATACCCGGGCTGTCGGTGAAAGCTTTCATGGACGGGAAAGAAACGATTGAGGGCTTGAAAGACAGGATTACGGGAAGGTATTCCTGTGAGGATATCCATGATAAAGACGGCGCACTGATTGTGGGCGCAAACCATATGATTACCCCCAGCCGCGCGAAACGGATTTTGGATGCTGGCGTGGACAAGAAGGGCAATCCCGTGGAAGAAGTAAAAATCCGCACCATCCTGACCTGCCGTTCCAAAGTCGGGATCTGTGCGAAATGCTATGGGGCCAACATGGCAACGGGCGAAGCGGTGCAGGTGGGGGAAGCCGTCGGCATTATCGCGGCGCAGTCCATCGGCGAACCCGGTACGCAGCTGACCATGCGTACTTTCCATTCCGGCGGTGTTGCCGGGGACGATATCACGCAGGGTCTTCCGCGTGTGGAAGAGCTTTTTGAGGCGAGAAAGCCCAAGGGGCTTGCCATCATTGCGGAATTCGGCGGGACGGCGGTAATCAAGGACACCAAGAAGAAGCGTGAGATTATTGTCAGCAACGGCGAAACCGGGGAGAGCAAAACCTACCTGATTCCTTACGGATCCAGAATCAAGGTGGTAGACGGTCAGGAACTGGAGGCCGGCGACGAATTGACGGAAGGCTCCGTCAATCCCCATGACCTGTTAAAGATCAAGGGAATCCGTGCCGTGCAGGATTATATGCTGCGTGAGGTACAGCGCGTATACCGTCTGCAGGGTGTGGATATCTCCGATAAGCATATCGAAGTCATTGTGCGGCAGATGCTCAAAAAAGTCCGCATTGAGAACAGCGGCGACACGGAATACCTGCCCGGCACCATGGTGGATGTTCTGGACTATGAGGATCTAAACGAGTCCCTGACAGCACAGGGAAAGGAGCCTGCGGAGGGCAAGCAGGTTATGCTGGGGATCACGAAGGCGGCCCTTGCCACCAATTCCTTCCTGTCTGCGGCTTCCTTCCAGGAAACCACAAAGGTTTTGACGGAGGCGGCCATTAAGGGGAAGGTAGATCCGCTGATCGGGCTCAAGGAGAACGTGATCATCGGTAAACTGATTCCGGCCGGAACCGGCATGAAGAGATACCGCGATGTAAGGCTGAACACGGATGCGATGATTGAGGCCGAGGAGGCAGAACGCGCAGCCCGTGCAGCGGAAGCGGCCCGGATAGCGGCGCAGGCGCAGCAGGCGGCCAAGGAAGCGGAGGAGGATGACGACGAACTTCTGGAGGATGCCGACGAGGAACTGCAGGATGATGAAGAACTGCTGTTGGATGATGAGGCAGAAGATTCCGGGGACTTTGAAGAGGAAGAGTTCGAGGAGTTTGAGGAGTAGTGTTTTGGCAGGTAACAGTTCAGACCTGTCTGAACTGTTACTTTGGCAGCACGTGCTTTATGAATATTTTTCAGAAAGTTGTTGACAAGGCATCCGAATGTACGTATACTATAAGTTGCGTGCATTCGGATGCTTTTTTTGTCTGCGGTTTTATAGCAGTGCAAATTTTTTGTAACCATCGGGGCTGCCCCGTATGGTTATGACCCTATGGATAGCGGGTAAAAAATGGCAGAAGAATGTATAGGACTGGAAAAACAGTCCAAAATATACAGGAGGCGAATATCGCAGGAGGTGAAAAAGAATGCCCACATTTAATCAGTTAGTAAGAAAAGGACGTCAGACTTCCGCAAAGAAGTCAACGGCACCGGCCCTCCAGAAGGGGTACAATTCCCTTCACAAGAAGGCTACCGACATCTCTTCCCCCCAGAAGAGGGGCGTGTGTACGGCTGTTAAGACGACGACTCCTAAGAAGCCTAACTCCGCGCTCAGAAAGATCGCCAGGGTGCGTCTTTCCAACGGAATCGAAGTGACAAGCTACATTCCCGGTGAAGGACATAACCTGCAGGAGCACTCTGTAGTGCTGATCAGGGGCGGCCGTGTGAAGGATTTGCCCGGTACCAGATACCACATTATCAGGGGTACGCTGGATACGGCAGGCGTTGCGAACAGACGTCAGGCAAGATCCAAATATGGCGCCAAGAAGCCCAAGGCCGGAAAAACCGCAGGTAAGAAATAAGCGGTCGCGGCTCGCAGGAGCAAGTACCACAAACGTAAGCTAATCATTAAGTGTTGGGATTTAGCCGCAGGCGATCCCTGCGGATATCATGTTTTCACGCTCCGTTTTGCATAACCTTTTCGGTTTGCACAAAAGGTTATGGGCATACAGATATACCGCACGAACACATTAGAGGACACATGTGAGTACCGTTGAATTAATTGAGTCAGGGCGGGCCGTCCAACAGGCGGCAAAAACCCGGAACGTTCCGGGGGATACAGCCGGAAACAACCATGATTAAGGAGGGAAGAACCGTGCCACGTAAAGGACATATTCAGAAAAGGGATGAGA
>CARDPF010000156.1 GCA_948960675.1 uncultured Eisenbergiella sp. | reverse complement strand
GGAGTTCAGACGTGTGCTCTTCCGATCTGACAGTCTATCCGGAGGGGGCGGATCCGAAGGATCACCTAAAGGATGTGTTTGCCACCCCTGCGGGCGGGCCGGAGGATCCCCAAAAATGGCAGGAGTTTTTGGAGTTTAACAATAACCAGATGCGGGAACTGATGACCCGCTACGGAACCATAGATCTTTTGTGGTTTGACGGGGACTGGGAGAGAAGCGCCAGACAGTGGAAGGCGAAGGAATTCAAGGCCTATCTGGAATCCCTAAACCCCAACGTGATCGTAAATTCCAGGCTTGCGGGGTACGGCGACTACGAGACACCGGAGCAGGGGATCCCGATTTACGGACCCGAAGGGGTGTGGGAATTTTGCACGACGATCAACGATTCCTGGGGATACCGCCCGTCGGATAACGATTACAAAACCAGCCGCCAGATCATCCGCATGTTCTGTGACTGCCTGACCCTTGGGGGCAAAATGCTTTTGGATGTGGGGCCCAAGGAGGACGGCACCTTGGATGAGAGGCAGGTAAAGGTGCTGGAGGATTTGGGCACGTTTATCCACGACAACGAGGAAGCCATCTATGAGACGGAAAAGGGGTTGAGTTATCACCAGTTCCTCGGCGGTTCCGTGTTGTCCAAGGATAAAAAGACCATTTATCTGTTTGTGTATGACAAGCCGGCCGAACATCTATGCGTGAAGGGAATCAAAACACCTGTGAAACGGGTGAGCGTACTACATAGCGGGGAGGAACTATCCTTTAGTTATACCGGTTCCCTGCCATGGAGCGGTATCCCGGGGACATTGTGGATCCGCGCGGATCAAATGCAGTCCCATCCGCTTACCACGGTTTTAAAGGTGGAACTGGAAGGGGAAATTACCTATAACCTGGGACACGGGGAGGTTGTGACGAACAACGATTAAAAGATTTGTAACGGTTTGGTCCCGTCTGAACCGTTACAATTTTTTTTTAAACTTTTTTTGCAAATGCTGTGACCTTATTCCCTGTTTTACAGTCTAATTTGTGTAATATGAAAACGATCGTTTCATAGGGCGTCCCGATGGCGGGAATGAATTTTCAAACACGCTTTAGGGAAAAACAAAATATAAGGAACAAAAAAATGAATAAGGAACAGTTTACGGCAGAGGTGCTTGGCGCGGAAAAAAGCCTGTATCACATTGCCTGGTCGATACTTGGCAATGATGAGGACTGTGCGGACGCGATGCAGGGCGCAATTTTAAAAGCTTTTGAAAAGCTACATACCTTACGCAGGGAAGAGTTTTTCCGGACCTGGCTTACCAGAATTTTAATGAACGAATGTTATTCCATGCTCCGTTCCAAAAAGACGGAGGTTCCCTATGAGGATTATATGGAGGAACCGGACAGGGAAACAGGGACATCGGATTATGGCGTGTTGGAGGCGGTGAGACAGCTGGAGGAACAATACCGGGTTGTGGTGGTCCTGCATTATGTGGAGGGTTTTTCGGTCCGGGAGATTGGGCGGATGCTCAATCTCTCCACAGGGGCAGTCAAAACGCGGCTTTATCGGGGCAGGAATCTCATGAAGGCAAGGCTGACGGGAGAATATGGGTATGAAAAATGAAAAATGGAGCAGGGAATTTCCGGAAGTGCCTGAAAATGTGCACCAGTCAGTGTTAAACGCCCTTGCCAGACTGGACCGGCAGGAGGCAAAAAAAATGAAACGCAGGAAAAAACGTACAATTGTGATTTTGGCGGCGGCAATGGTTGCGGTATTGGGAACGACGGCGGCGGCGTCCGGAATTTTTGCATGGAACGAACGGGCACAGGAAGTGTTTGAGGCGGAACCCAAGGTGCAGGATCAACTGGTGCTGGATCAGGTGGCGCAGCCGGGTAATCAGGAGGTGACAGACAACGGCCTGACTGTCCGTGCGCTGCAGACCCTACAGGATTCTTATTGCTTTTATGCATTGTTTGAGGTGACTGCACTGGATCCTGATATACGGATTGACGAAAACTGTGGGATGGATTATTGGAGGGATTGCGGAAAAGGGGAGGATCCTTTTTCCGCAATGACCTGGGGATTTGTGGGGGAAAAAGAGCAGGAGGTTTCCAACAGCAGATATTTTGAGATTTTCGGAACCAAAATGGAGGAGGGGACAGAAGAACTCAACATGGATCTGCATTTTACGGCCCTGACAGGCCCTGCCTTCAAGGCAGCGGAAGGGGAACCTTTGATAGAAGGAAACTGGGATTTTTCCATTTCCCTGCATCCGGCAGAGCCGGTGCGGCATGAAGTAAACAGGCAATACCGGATTGCCGGGCAGGATGTGCAGGTATTTAGTGTAGAGTTGTCGCCCCTTACCATGAAAATCGTCTGCAGTGGGGAGGATATCCGCAGTCTGCAGACGGCACAAGGAGTCGATTTTAATCAGCTGGATACCTTAAGGCCGATGCTTTTGCAAAGTATAAAATATCAGGATGGTACGGAAATTCCGGAACAGATGGGAATGGATCTGGTGGAGGGGTTTGACGGGAACGGGGATTATTATAAAGTGATCCGCATGCAGCATGTGATAGAGCCCCAAAAGGTCAGCGTATTGGTTTTTGGGGATCAAAGGGATGAAGTAGAATTGGAGTAACCGCAGGACGCCCTCTTACGTAACAGTTCAGCCATCGGCTACGCTGTTATGTAAGAGGGCGGTTCTTTTTAGTTGTCAAAAACGGAAGAAGGGTGTATACTGGATACGGTGATACAGAGTGAATATCAGCCGTGAACAGTCACAAATATCAGCGGGGAGAAATGTTAGGGTATGGATAAACAGTTTAAAATTGCGGTGGCCGGAACAGGTTATGTGGGGCTTTCCATGGCGGTGCTTTTGGCACAGCACCATCATGTGACGGCGGTGGACATCCTGCCGGAGAAGGTAGAAATGATCAACCGGCACAAGTCGCCGATTCAGGATGCCTACATTGAAAAATATCTGGCGGAAAAGCAATTGGATTTGACGGCAACGCTGGATGCAAAGGCGGCTTACTGCGACGCCGATTTTGTAGTCATTGCGGCTCCCACAAATTATGATTCCGCCACACAGCATTTCGATACCTCCGCGGTGGAAGAAGTGATACGGCTGGTGATGGAATGTAACGCACAGGCCGTCATGGTGATCAAATCCACGATTCCGGTAGGGTACACGGAGTCTGTCCGCAGGCAGACAGGCAGCCAAAACATTCTTTTCAGTCCGGAGTTTTTGCGGGAAAGCAAGGCTTTGTATGACAATTTGTATCCGTCCCGCATCATTGTGGGGACGGATTTGGCGGATGAGAAACTGACCAAGGCCGCCCATGTTTTTGCCGCGCTTTTGCAGGAGGGGGCCGTCAAAAAGGATGTTGCCACGCTGTTTATGGGATTTACCGAGGCAGAGGCGGTGAAATTGTTTGCCAATACGTATCTGGCGCTGCGGGTGGCTTATTTTAATGAGTTGGATACCTATGCGGAGAGCAAAGGGCTGGATATCCGCCAGATCATCGAAGGCGTTTGCCTGGATCCCCGCATCGGTGATCATTACAACAATCCTTCCTTTGGGTATGGGGGCTATTGTCTGCCAAAGGATACCAAGCAGCTGTTGGCCAATTATGCCAATGTTCCGCAGAATATGATGTCCGCAATCGTGGAAAGCAACCGCACACGCAAGGATTTCATCGCTGACCAGGTGCTGAAGATGGCCGGATATTATGATTATTTTAACCGGGGGGATTATAATGCGGATTCGGAGAAACGGTGCGTGGTCGGGGTATACCGCCTGACCATGAAGGCCAATTCAGACAATTTCCGGCAAAGTTCCATTCAGGGGGTCATGAAGCGCGTCAAGGCAAAAGGGGCGACGGTGGTCATTTACGAGCCGTCGCTGGAGGACGGGAGCACGTTTTTTGGAAGTAAAGTAATCGGGGATCTGGATGCTTTCAAAAAGCAGTGTAATGCGATTATCGCAAACCGCTATGACAGCAGTCTGGATGATGTGAAGGAGAAAGTATATACGCGGGATATTTTCCGGCGTGATTAGGGTGTGTTTGGAAAATGCTTTCTGCCAAAGTGGGGCGTGCAGATTGCGGGAATGAGTTTTCAAACACGCCTTGGCAGATGACGGGTTATTTTTATAGGCAGGAAAGCGCAGCCGGGAAATGTCCTGACTGCGCTTTTTGTGTGAACCGGAGGCGGGGATTTGCGTACAGGGAGGCGGGGAATCAATGAACCGGATTTTGATGATTATTTTGTCTGCGGGGGTTGTGTTGGGAGGTGTTGACCGGGTTTTCGGGAACCGGCGCGGTTACGGTGCGAAATTTGAGGAGGGATTCGGCTTTTTGGGGCCGGTTGCGCTTTCCATGGCGGGCATGATTTGTCTGGCTCCGGTGCTGTCTGGTGTACTTGGACGTGTGGTGGTTCCGTTTTACCAAATGATCGGGGTGGATCCGGGAATGTTCGGCAGCATGCTGGCCATTGACATGGGGGGATACCAATTGGCCATGGAGTTGGCGCAGGATCCGGTGGTCGGCAGCTATGCGGGCATCGTGGCCGCGTCGGTTTTCGGCTGTACGATGGTGTTTACCATTCCGGTGGGAATGGGAATGGTGGCCCCAAAAGACCGTCCTCATTTTGCAAAAGGAATGATGTTGGGGATTGTCACGATGCCGGTTGGGCTGTCTGTCGGCGGTCTGCTGACAGGGCTTTCCTTATGGGAATGCCTGTACCAGAACCTGCCGGTGTTGGCGCTGGCTTTTTTGATTTTACTGGGTCTTTGGAAAATGCCGGAAAGAATGATTGGCGGGTTTTGTATGTTTGCCAAGGGAATCCGCTGTGTGATTACGGTGGGACTTGTGGCTGCTGCAGTGGAGTATCTGTGCGGCCTGCAGCTGATTCCGGGCATGGCGCCCATCGGGGAAGCGATGGAAGCGGTATCTGGCGTAGGGATTGTCATGCTGGGGAGTCTGCCGGTGGCGGAATTTTTGCGCCGGATTTTGAAAAGGCCTTTTTTGGCAGTGGGCGAGCGCCTTGGCATGAACGATACCGCAATGACCGGGCTTTTGGTAGGGGCGGTGAGCGCGATTCCTGCCATTGCCATGTTCGGGGAGATGGACGACCGGGGAAAAGTGGCCAACGCGGCCTTTCTTGTGAGCGCTACCAGTATGCTGGCGGCCCATATGGGGTTTACTGCGGGGACGCGGCCGGAACTTTTGGGGGCCATGCTGTGTGCAAAGATTTGCGGCGGCCTTTCAGCGTTTGCCCTGGCGTCTGTCATAAAAGCAGATGGGAAGGGGGCATTGCAGTAATCGTGGCCGGCGTTCGGAAAAATGCGTGCATGCAATCAGGCGGGCCGCAGGCTTAAACGGAAATTGCCGCTGACACGGATTCGCCGCAGGCAAAGAATTTCGCTTTGCGAAATTCTTTTTTTATGCGATAATATGTAAAATATAATTGACAAAAAATAAAATAAATTGTATAATTTGAAAAAGAAAGGAGAAACAGGAAAACAGATGTTGGACCGCGCAGTGTTACAAAGCCGTATGGGGTAAGATACCGCTTGCGCGGCGGAATGAGAGGAAAGATGGCGGACAAGAATAAGCGGATGAAAATTGCCAGAATTGAAAAGGATTTGTCCCAGGACCAGCTGGCGTCCCTGGTAGGGGTCACGAGACAGACGATCAGTATGATCGAATCCGGAAAATTCAACCCCTCCCTGCAGCTGTGTATTGCAATTTGCAGGGCATTGGACAGGACGCTGGATCAGTTGTTTTGGGAAGAATAGGAGGAGAGCAGGATATGGGCGTATGGAAGCGGTGGTGTAAGAAGGAGATTGATGAACGGCAGCAGGCGGATTTAAACCGGGTGACCGGTTATGGTTACTGGATCGCTTTTTGGCTGTTGTTGGCGGCATTTATTGTGGAGGCGGTGTTTCTGAAAAGACCTGTGTCGGAATGGGTTGTGGAATGGGCCGTTTTTATGATCCTTGCAGTATACGAGGTGACTGCCTGCATACGGATTGGGGTCTGGTCAGAGGGGAAGCAAAATGTCGGCTGGAAGGATTTTGTCCGCTACAGCCTGATCGGCAGCTTTTTGTTTTCTGTGGTTATGACGGTCGGATGGTATTTGGATATGGGAAAAGAATGGGGTTCTGTGGGAAATTTGGTAATCATATTTGGCACTTTTTTCATTCCCCTGGTGATTTTGATGCTGGTCACTTTTTTTGCCGCAGGGAAGATTTTCAAGTGGCGGCGCAGAAAATTGGAGGAAAAGTTTGCGGAGGACAGTGAAGATGAAGAAAACGAATAAAAAGCTGGTTCTGTTTTTTGCCATAGCGTTTGGAATGCCGGTATTGCTCGGTATATGTATGGGGATTGGGTTTTACGGCGGGCAGGATGTGTCGGCATTTCCGGTGGTGTGGATGTACCTTCCCGCTGCGGCGGTGATGGTAGGGACGCTTGTGGCCAAAGAGGATTGTGCAGGGGAGGGGGCGGAAAAAATACCGGTTCCGAAGGTATTTTACGCTGTATTTTGCGCGGGAGCCATCGTTATGGCAGCGGTGACGGTGGCAGGGGTTTTTGTACCGGGATTTTTGTCAATGCTTTGGGTGAATAATCTGATGTGCATCACCAGTCTGGCCAGCCTGGTACTTTTACTGGCCATGAAACCCAAAAAGCGGGAGGCATACGGCCTGCGTCTTTGGAAGAACACAAAGAAGGGGTTGGCGGGAATCGGCATTTTTGTGTTGCTCTATCTTGCCATCACAATGGCGGCAATGGGAATCGGGGTCTTGCAGGGGGTAAGCCTGGAAGCCTTTTCCTTAAATCCCTATCTGGTACAATCGGTTTTTATCATTATGCCGTTGAACCTGCTATTGAGCTTTACTGCCTTTTTCGGGGAGGAATATGGCTGGCGTTACTATCTGATGCCGGAATTGCAAAAGAGACTGGGAAAAAAGGCGGGAGTGCTGACTGTTGGCGTCCTTTGGGGACTGTGGCATTTGCCGATCAATCTGTTTTACTATAGCCCGTCCACAGCCCTGCAAAGTATCCTTGTACAGCTTGCAGGCTGCATCGGAATGGGGATATTTTTTGGCTGGGTTTACCTGCGCACCCAAAACATTTGGGCCGTGACAATGATTCATTTTTTGAATAACAATTTGGGGGCTGTCCTGTTTCAGGTTTCCGCCCAGGGAGTGGAGAGACAGTGGGGCGATACCCTCATCACCATTCTCCTATACCTCGCCGTTTATCTACCGTTTCTGTTCACCGCACCCTACCGTGAAAAGAGCGACGGCCAAGTGCGGTAGATCGGAAGA
>CARDPF010000155.1 GCA_948960675.1 uncultured Eisenbergiella sp. | reverse complement strand
TCTTCCGATCTCCTGTGCCCACTCCCCTTACCGGACGGTCGGTTCCTTACGCATGGTGGCATGCAAACGGTGGAATTTTCCAAAAGGCTGCCCCATTCCAGCCCCAAAACACAAATTGTTTGAGCGCAGTGAGTTTTTGCGTTTTGGGGCTGTTTGGAATGGGGGAGCGTTTTGGAAAAATTCCCCGTTTTGCATGTAGACATGCGTAAGAACCGACCGTCCGGTAAGGGGAGTGGGCACAGGGATCCTCCTTCCCCGCCTGCGTACACGCTGTCCAGCGCCCAAGGCCTGACTGCATGACATTAACCCTGCATTACTTCTTCTGCCAAAAGTCTACTCTTTGTCAGGGAATGCGGCATCCACCGCATCCTCGTCGCTCATCATTTCGGTTTTGGGCGCCGTGAATTTATCTACCAGATCGGGAATCATGTCCAGAATCTTTGTCACGCCGTCCTGATTTTTGATATTTACCAGCTTGGTCTGTCCGTCCTTGATCAAAAGCACCGCGCTGGGGGACATTTTCCCGCTCATGCCGCCTGCGCCGCCGCTTTTGGAGTTATCCTTTTCTGCGCCGTTTTTTGCCCCCGCACCGATCCCGAAAGAGATATCCACCAGCGGAATGATAATGGTGTCGTCGATCTTGGTTGCCTCTCCCACCACCGTTTTGGTGGTAAAAACGGATTCCGCCCCTTTCATAAGCGCTTCCATGACGGAACCAAAACCGTTTCCCTTATTTTCTGACATTTATGCTTCCTCCTTTTTACGTAAAATCCTGATCAGCAATCTAAAATTTCTGTTTAACACAATCCGCAGCATGCAAAATACCAGCATGCAAACCGTAATGCGGCCTTTTAGGGCAAAGCCTGCCTCCACGTGCTCCTCTTCAAAATCCGGAAAGACGGCCACCTGGTCTCCCAGCACGGGATACAGCATTCCGTACAGTGCCATGACCTGTCCCACAGATGCCGGATTTTTGGTTCCGATACACAAACGCACCGAAAGTTTTTTGGGAAGTACGCTGCGCAGCATATTTTTCAGCTGGGAAAAAACCAGCACACATAACTGTTTGGTCTCCTCCCGCTGTAAAATTTTCATGTAATAAGAAAGGATCCCGCCAAGTTTTTGGAGTTTGGAACGCAATTGCCCATATTGGGAAACCAATTTTTCCAAAAACAAGCGTACTGCTTCCCAGACCTTTTTAAGACGTTCCTCAAAGGAACCCGGCGGTTCTGTGTGGCCGTCTTTTGCACCGGCCACCCCTGCCAAAGGCCCGTCCTCCACCTGCGGCGGCAGCGCGGTACCGGCTCCGTTTTCCTGCCCCTGTCCGGTCTCCTGCACTTTTCCTTCTTTTGGCCCCATTTCCGCCTTACTGTATTGTTCTGCAGCTTCCCCCACTGCCTGCGCCGTCTCTTTTGCAGCCTGTTCCACCTCTTTTTTGGCGGCCTTTTTGGAAATTTTTTTCTCTTTTCTAGGAAGCAGGCAGATTCCCAAAATCCGTACGCGGTAACTGACCTGATCCGCAAACGCAACCTCGGCCGTGACCAGATGCAGCAGCCACGTAACCTTTGCCTTTCCCGAAAACCGTCCCTGGTATGTGCCCTCTGCCCGGTAACGCAAGGGGACAAGCAACACCAGCAGCACACACCCGAGAAGAAAGCACAAAAGACCCAGAAAAACCCAGCCAATCCCCTTGAGGATTGCCCAAAACACGATCATGCGCCTTCCCCCTTCCTTCCCGCAGACGTGGCCAGAAGAAACCGCTTGATGTCTCCTCCCATGCCGGCCGCAAGGGTGTCCGCCAACATTTTTCCCACCAATTGGTACGCCTCCCCCTTATCGCCCGCGATCCCAACCACATACAAGGACTTCCGGTCAAACTGTTTTTGTTTGAGCATGGCGCAGTGAAAAATGTCAAGCTGGTCGGTAGTATTGGACAATGTAATCAGGTAAACCCGAAATTGCCCTGCCCCCACGCAAAGCTTCCATTTCACTTTATGCACTTTACGAATCGATTCCCCCACATACAGCCTGCGATAAAATTTCATATTATAGAATACCCTGAAAATTGTACGATAGACAAAACGCCTGCCGGTCAGGCAGACATTTCTTCCCTGCGGCATTCTTTGCGCTACGGTTTGGCCTGCAGCCAAACCGTAACCTTTTCCCACGGCACTTGGTTTTAACCGTTACGGCAAAAGACAGCAAAGACCTGACGCGTTAATAGTACTTGCGGTTTCCCCAAAGATTGCACTTTTTCAATTCCAGATACTCATGATAAGCCCTCTCCAAAATCTGCTTCTCATTTGCGAATTTCAACAAATGATAGGCCTCATGGTATTTGTAAAATCCGGAATCCGCAAAATATTCCTCCCTTTGCGGCTTACTGTAATAACTGTCCGCCATCATAAGATACCAATGTACTTCCTTTTCCACGGTATCTTCCGGCACATTGAACGTATATTCGCTCTTGCCGACATACTTGATGATGGATGCCCTGGAGCCACTTTCCTCCAGCACTTCACGCAGAGCGGTCTGCTTATAATCCTCCCCCGCCTCCACAGTCCCTTTCGGCAATACCCACCCTTCATAGCGGTTTTTATAATTCTTATAAAGGAGCAGGATCTTTCCACGGAAAATTACCACACCGCCGCAGCTGGTTGCTTCAATCATTGCAATTCCTCCTGTCCGGCGATATCCGATTGCCGCCATCCACAAAAATGGCTGCAGCACCCGATTTCTATCCACAAGTATATCCTAAAACCGGCCGCAGGGCAAGTCCTATCCTAAAAAATCATCGCTTTGCAGCGACATACCCCCACCCCGATTACAGCAAATTCCCATAAGTTCAAAATAGCAACAAGTTCAGCCTTTTGCCAAACTGCCACGAAAATAAGCGTCAAAAACCCTCCTCGCCAGCGGAACCGCATAATCGCCGCCCGAACCGATGCGTTCCACTATGACCGTCACTGCAATTTCCGGATCCTGCACCGGGGCAAATCCCGTAAACCAGGCATGGGAGTCTAACTTCTCGTCGTTGAACTCCGCACTTCCGGTTTTTCCCGCACAGGTGTAGGCTTGATCCTTCAATCCCCGCCCGGTCCCCTCCTGCACCACTTTTTCCATCAGCCCCCCAAGCTGCATGGCCTCCTGCTCTGTCATGAGCCTGCGGTACTGTACAGGCCGGTTTTCCTCCAAAAGCTTTCCCTCTGCGCTTTTTATGCCGTCCACTAAAACCGGCTGCATCAAAACGCCTCCGTTAGCGATGGCCGCCGTAATCAGGTTGAGCTGCATGGGGGAGATCTGGGTTTTCCCCTGTCCGATGGAGGTCTGTATCACGTCGTCCATGCTGCTGTCCTTTGTCAGCTGCACCGTCGTCTTTTTATAGGCAAGCGGAATCGGAAGTTCTGCATTAAACAATAAAGAATCAATGGTATCCTGAAACCCCATCCGGTCCAGCTGCATACCGATATTGGCATAGGAACTGTTGCACGACTTTGCAAACGATTGCCCCAAATCCACACTGCCGTGCACGGAACCGTGGAAGCAGTTGATTTTACTTTCCCCGTTGCTGTAAGAGCCGTTACACTGATAGCTGTAATTCTGCCACTGCCCTGCAAACTGGCGCAGGTAAGCGAGCGTCGTCACAATCTTAAAGGTGGATCCGGGCGGATACAGTCCCTGTGTCACCCGGTTTACCAGGGCAGCGTTGTCCGTATCCGTGCTTACCTGCTCCCAGACCTGTGCGATTTGGTTGGGATCAAAGTCCGGCTTGCTGACCATGGCAAGAATCCGTCCCGTGCGCACCTCGGTGACAACGATAGCACCCTGATAAGCGCCCAGCGCGTCATAGGCCGCCTGCTGCAAGCCAACATCCAATGTGGTATAAACATCGTTTCCCGGGTTTTTTGTCCCCGCCAATTCATTGTCTATCTTTTTTCTTTCGGGAATATCGGATTGGATCAAAAAATAATTCTCCAGTTCCTCGATGCCTGTCCGGCCCTTTTGGGAGTATCCCACCACATGCGCAAACATTTCCGCGTATGGGTATTCCCGTATTTCTTCGCCGTCCGGCCCAACTACGCTGCGCGCCAGCGCTTCCCCGCCCGCCGCATAAATGGTTCCCCTGCGGTTTTCCTGCGCCAGCACGCGCTGGCGGGAATTATAGCTGTTGTTAAAGAGGGTTTCGTCGTTTTTAACCACATACGACGAAAGATACCCAAACAGCCCGGCAAACAATGCGATAAACAGCGCAGCGCACACATACATTTCGCGGTTTCTTGCAAACCGCGTCCGTTTACGGTCATTCCCCTTTTTGTTTCTTTCGCCTCTCAATTTTTAATTCCTCTTCCTGCCTCATGACAAAAATTCCTTCCGCCATAAAAAACAGCAATGTAGTAGCCATAACACTGCTTCCCCCGTAACTGATAAAGGGAAGGGTCACGCCGGTGAGCGGAATAAATTTCGTGCCGCCCCCCACGGTCAAAAACATCTGGAATATGTACAAAAACCCAATTCCGACTGCAAGGTTTTTATAAAACCCGTCTTTTAAATCTGCAGCAAGCTGTATCAGCTGCAAAAAAATCACAATCCCAACGCCGACGATCCCGATCCCGAAAAGCAGGCCGAGTTCCTCCACCACTGCCGAAAATACAAAATCCGTCTCCACATGGGGAATGTCCCCCGGCGTGCCCTTTCCGATTCCCAGGCCAAACCACCCTCCCCTGCTCATGGCAAAAAGGGACTGGGTAATCTGGTAGCCCTGGTCGTCGATCACGCTCCAGGGATCCTTCCACGCCTGAAAGCGCACCTGCACATGGGAAAACAAACGATAGGCGACGACGGAAGCGCCGGCCCCGGCGGCCGTCCCCAAAAGCAGGTAAACAATCCGGTGGCAGGCCACCGTGACCATGATCATATAAACCGCAAAATAAATGAGCGCGCTGCCAAGATCCTTGGAAAATACCAAAACCAGCACATGTGCCGCCGCCCCAACGCCCACCAATACCACCTGCCATATGCCGGTATCTTTGGCCAGCAGGGAAGCCAAAAACAGCACGTATAATATTTTTACGAATTCCGAGGGCTGAAACGTGATTCCTGCCACTGTGAAGGAAAGCTTTGCCCCCCTTGTCAGCTGTCCCAAAACCAGAACCGCCCCGATGGCCAAAAGCCCTACCGCCATATAGACCCATCCCAGCTTTTTAAGCACCTTAAACGACTTCATGACCCATACCGCCAAAAGGCCCAGCGTAAAAGAAGC
The DNA here is from genome assembly GCA_948960675.1 of uncultured Eisenbergiella sp. GTDB lineage: Bacteria > Bacillota > Clostridia > Lachnospirales > Lachnospiraceae > Gallintestinimicrobium. Next base: position 2,090 of record CARDPF010000155.1, on the reverse strand, counting down.
CGCCGCAATGGCCAGCTGCCTTTTTGCCTTTGCCATGTCCAGCCGGGTCAGAATAATCATTCCTGCACTCAAAAGCATGCACATATGGTTTAGCAAAAGCCGGTTGATCCCCGGATACAAAAGGACGCCCAATACCGGCAGCGCCAATGTCAGCACCTGCAAAAAGGCATACAAAATCAGGTACCGCATCTGCTGCGTCCTAAGGACAATGGTCAAAAAGGCGCTAAACTGCATCAAAAACAAAAACACGCATTCCACATTGGCCACCACCCCCTGCTCCCTGACACTGTGAAACGAAAGCCCGTACAGTCCGCAGCCGAGAAACGCAGCCAAAAACAATATGATCAAATATTTGGAATAAATGACAAATAGAGAGGCCAACGTTAAGATACTCCTTTTTTAAAATGTCCCGTCGTGTAGGCCGCAGGCAAATCCCCTTCCCCCTCCAGAAAAAGCCGCAGGATGCCCGCCGTCTCCTCGGGTTTTTCATCCGTAAAATCCAGCCGCAGCGCACGGACTTTACGTTTGACCAGTTCCTCCTCATAAGAGCGCAGGCACAAAGGCACCGAATTGTAAATGGTATTATTGCAATGGGTGCAATTGACCAAGACCGGGAAAACGGTTTGGTAGCGGTCTTTGATGGAATAGGAAAAGCCGCGCGCCCTTTGCGTCTGCAAGCCGTTTTGCACAAGACAGTCCCCGGCCGTTTTTCTCACACAGCCCACGCTCTGCATCATGGGGATCCTACCGTAGACCATCACTTCCATGGAGTCGGCGGGCAGTTCCCAAAGCTCCCTGCGGTTATACTCCAGCGGCGCGGTATAGCAGTCTATGGCAAAGAAACGCCGGTAAAACGCATAAGTATCTTCGTTAAACACATAAGCGGAATACTGCAGGGAAATTTCTTTTTCCCAGCCGTATTTTCTGGCCCAGAGTACGCCCGAGAGACCGCCGGCCTGCAGTCCGTCCACCAAACCTGCATGTTCCCTTTCCAAAAGCCAGGCAAAAAGCTGCGCGAACCAATCTGCTGAACAGGAACGCAAAACCACCGGCAGGGACAAATAAAAGGAGAATCCTGGATCCGCCACCCTGCGGGCTTTTACCTTTTCCCAAAGCTGCCCGGCGTCTTTATCAAAAACGGCGTCGGCCGAAAGATACAGCCGCCTAACCTTTGGCATTTCCAAGGCGGCAACGGCCTGTCCTACAAAAAGAGTGGAAACCCTGTACGACAACCCTTTACCAGATTGCGCCTCCCCACAATAGCTGCCATCCCCCCTTTTTGTTTCCGCCCCCGGTAAACGCCGCCTGCAGGGACGCGTCATTTTCCCATAAAGGGCCTCCAGCGCCTGCCTGCGCAATTCGTTCAAAGAAGAAACCGGGAGGAATACCGCATCCGCCAGAAAAACCTCCGCCGTCTCCAAAAAAAAGTGGGATCCTCCGGTCTTTTGCAATTGCTTTCGTACATCGGCCTCAGATAACGGTTTGTTCTGCGCCGCCATGGCCGTCATCCCTTCTTTTTCCACACAAACGCCCTCGCAGGATGCCGACAGCCTTGCAGGTTTCCCCTCTTGTATCATAATCGACAAATTGACCGGTTTGGTTAATTCTTTTTCCACATATTTTTTCCGTATTTCCTCCAAAACCGCTTCCGGCGTTTTGGTATACCCGGGATTCTCCAGACTGACCATATCCCTGCCGTTATGTTTTTCGTAATAACCGCTGCTTAAACCGGAACGCACATACAGGCTGGACAAAAGTTCCATGTCCCTTGGATCCACACGCCATGCACCGGGACAGGACGTATACAAATCCATGTACTTGCGGTAGAGCGCCGTCACTCCCGCCACATATTCGGGTCCCTTCATTCTGCCCTCAATTTTAAAGGCATCCATGCCTGCCTCCATGAGCTTTGGCAGCATGGGAAGCACACAGAGATCCTTTAAGCTTAACGGATACTGCAATGTCTTTGCCCCGGCCACCGCCTTTTGTCCCGCCAATATCTGATAAGGCTGCCTGCAAGGCTGCGCGCACCTTCCCCGGTTGCCGCTCCTGCCTCCCAGCAGGCTGGAAAACAGGCATTGACCGGAATA
>CARDPF010000154.1 GCA_948960675.1 uncultured Eisenbergiella sp. | reverse complement strand
GTTAATCAGGTTACAGGCAATTGCGCAGACAGGCGCAAAATAACTCACCCATTGCTGGCGGATTGTGACCGGTCCTGCGTTGTAGCAATCCTGCACCATTCCCCCGTTGGAAGCACAGATTCCCGCCGTGATCAGGGAATGGACATATCCCAATTCATCCTCCTCCACACGGACGCTGCCGTCGTTTGTACATCCCGTGATGCGCCCGGTATTGGCCCCTGCAATCCCGCCGGCCAGCTGCACACAGGTCACGCTTCCAAGATTGCGGCAGTTCTCCACCGTCCCCTCCTCCTCCACGGTTCCGGCAATCCCCCCGGCGGCGTAATTCATATATTTTTCCCTTGTGACGGCCCCCAGACAAACCGAAGATTCATTGGTACAATCCAAAATCCTGCCCCGGTTCGTCCGGCATATGCCCCCTGCGTACACGGTTTCCACCGCCCACCGCTCCTCCTGCTCCCGGTCGCAGATCTCTTGTCCCGCTTCCAGCACTCCCAAAAAGCGGCAGTCCGCCACCGTCCCCTTGTTGACCACGGCAATTCCCCCGGCGCTCCAGGCGCCCAAAACCCTTGCCTCCACCGTACAGTTTTCTATCGTACCACAGTTTTCATAGCACAAAGCCCCGGCCGGAAGCACATTGCATTCCCCGTCGTCATCCAGATAGGAGCCCTCCCCAAAATCCGTGTAAAAAAACGATTTTTGCACGCTGAGGCCCGTCACCCGGGAGCATTCCCCCAATTCAAAAAAGACAGGAGCCTCCTGCGCCGAATAATACCCAGACAGCGCATGGCCGTTCCCGTCAAAATGGCCGTTATAATACATCATGCAGGGGTATCGGTTTACCGGCGGCCTATCCTCCCACTGTTCCCGGTCTGCGGTATCGTTCAACACAATATCGGAAAACAGGCGGGCATTCAAATCCTCCTCCCCACCCCGCACTTTTTTGACAAACCACACAAAATCTTCCCGGGACTTTAGCATGTAATAGCCGTCCCCATCCTGCCCGGGTTCCTCCCATAGCGCGTCTTTTTTCCAAAAAAGGGATGCCCCCCATAAAAGCGTCAAGCCAAGCAGCGCGCACAGGCATTGCCCGATGCCCTTTTTCCCCCTTCCAGAACCATTGCCATGCGCCCTTCTCCCAGCCGCCATCTTTTCCCCCATTTCCCCGCGTTCTCCAAACTCCCTAACGCAGCATCACACCGTCCCGGTTAAACGCCGCCACATCGGCGATCCTGTCCAGCCTGCCGTCATACACCACAATCGTGACGTCGTTGGAATTATCGTTTTGCACCACGCCGTTGACGATAATCTGCATGTCCTGCCCGTATTTTCTGCAGACCGCTATATCCTGGGAATCCGTCTCCATATGCCACAAAACTCCGGTAAGTCGGGAGACTGATACACCACCGTCCCTTTTTGTGCCACTACGATATTGTCATATTGCCCGCCGGCAGACTGCCCCTCCCACAGCCGTTCCAGCACAGGCGCGAACACATTCTCCCGGAAACGGTCATCGAAGGCGACAAACACCGTATATGCACCGCATTCCTTTAGTTTTTCCACATATTCCTCCGGCCGCACCGTTGCGGACAAATCATTGTCCTGCCAATAGTATGCCCAGCAGTCACTGTAGCGCTGCCAGGAAACATAGGCGTCCGTCCCCCTGCGGTCTGCAAGTTCCGTCCTCTCCGTCAGCCATTGTCCCAGATAAGCGCTGAATTTTCCCGCCCCGCTGTGATTTAAATGGGATTCTTCCGCATAATCGCATCCCGGGTCAAAGCCCATTTCTTCCAAGCATCTGTTTGCATCCAAAAACAATACATCCCTCTCCTGTGCAAACTGTTCTATCCAGGCATATATCTCCTCATCCTGCGGGGTGACTCCCCTATAAGGCGTTACCATAAAAACCAATTGAATCCCGTTTTCCCGCGACAGTTCCACCATCTTTTCCAGATATTTTTGGTTCTTTTTGGAAGGCGGCCTTTGGGGGCCCGGCCGCCCCACAACCGGCAGCGTATCATACGGTGTGGTCACAAAAGACGGATGATACCCCTTATACCATTCCCCCCCTATGGGCTCCGTCAGTTTTTTGTAGTTTCCCTTTTGCAGCTGCCGGTAGCTGTCATGGGTAAGGGGATAGGACAAAAGATAGGACAAAAATTTTTCATGGGGCACGCTGTTCCAGACATTCCGGATTTTATTTACGGAAAACCGCATACTGCTGACATTTTTAATGACATTGCTGGAAGTATAGTATTCCTCTTCGATCAGCGCGCCGTACAAATCCACCGCCATGACCCTGGGCGTCTGGTATTTGAGGGTTTCCACCATATTGTAATAAGAATTCCACAAGGTCTGCATGGTTCCCGCGAAATCAAAGCCTGCGATCCCGTAATCGTCCCATAATTTCACGGTATCCACACCCGCATATATATGGCTGCTTCCGTAAAACAGGATATCCGCCGTATTTTTTTCCAGCCGGTAAAAGCCTTCTGCCGATTGGTTGCCGTCAAAATCGGCCTCCAGTACAAAATACAGCCTGCCCAGCACCAGCGCCGCCAGCACTGCCAAAACCAACCCACGAAAATACTTTTTCATCGGTCTTTTCCTTTCCGTCCACCCGCCGCATCAAAAATTATAATATATAAAATCCGCCGGTACAAAGCCAGGACCGTACATGCCAAACAAATACCAGACTGCCAGCCCAAGCAAAACCACAAGGCCCTGAAACAGCCAGCTCTGCCGCAAAAAGCAGGCATGCAGATCCCGCTTTGCCGACGCATGGGATACCCAGCCGACCAAGGCAGTCCCGGTCAGGACAATCAAAAAATCGTACATATCCAGCCCCGCCCGATATAAAGACCCGTCCGTCAAAATCCAGGGATTCCATCCTGTAACCATGCGCCGCAGCATGGCAAAGGCTTCCCGTATGCCGTTGGCCCTAAAAAACAGCCAGGAAAACTCCACCAGCACCACCGTAGTGATACGCTTGCGCAGACCGGCCCCGAATCCCGTCCCATAAAGCCCTGCCCACCGGCACAGTTTTTCGCGCACCTTCACCGTGGCATCCCCCATGACCTGATACAGGCCGTTGAGCAGTCCCCATACCAGAAAGGTAATGCCTGCGCCATGCCACATACCGCAGAACCCAAAAACCACCATAATGTTAAGATATCTGCGCAGCCTTCCTTTCCGGCTGCCCCCAAGGGGAATGTAAAGATAATCGCGGAACCAGGCAGTCAGGGAGATATGCCACCTTCTCCAAAACTCGGCCGTGGTGGACGCCCCGTAAGGCGCCTTGAAATTTTCGGCCATGGGAATGCCAAAAAGCATGGAGACCCCCAGCACAATGTCCATGCATCCGCTAAAATCCATATATAACTGTACGGAAAACAGAATAACTGCAAAAAGGACAAACAATCCCCTGTACATATAATAATTGTCAAACACCTGGTCCACAAAAACGGCCGCCCTGTCCGCAATCACCATTTTTTTGCAATATCCCCAGAGGATCCGCAGCACCGCCCTGTAAAACGTATCCCTGCAAAAACGGTGTCCGCCGTAAAGATGCTGCCCGATCTGTACATAACGGTTGACCGGCCCTGAAACAATGGCCGGGAAATACCCGGCATACAATAAATACCGGAAAAAATTTTTCTCGGCCCGCACCTTTTCCCGGCATACATCCATGAGATAGGAGGTATGCTGAAACGTATAAAACGAGATTCCCAGCGGTAAAACCAGCTTCCACGCATAACCGGTTCCCAGTACCTTATTGAGAAGGGCCAGTCCCATGCCTGACCATTTCAGGAAAAACAGGACGCCAAGGTTACATGCCACTAAGGCAACAGCCAAAAGCTTCCCGTACTTCCACGCGTCCCTGCCCTTGCTGCGGCATTTTTCCAACTGCCGCGCACCGTACCAGCTGACGGCGCTGCCCCCCAAAAGCCAGGGGAGAAACGCCGGTCCAAAAGAAGCGTAAAACAAAAGGCTTGCCGCCAGCAGTACCTTCCACTGCCACCGCCCGGGCACAAGGTAATAAATCACCGCCGTGCCCCCTGCAAACAAAAGGAAGGTATACGATACATAAGACATATTACTCGTTCCCTGCAAACCGGGGAATCCGGTCAAATCCCTGCTGCAGGTCTTCATCTGTCGGAATGTAATCGTTCATCTCGCCGTTATGGAACTTTTCATAGGCTACCATATCAAAATATCCCGTCCCGGTCAGGCCAAACACAATGGTTTTCTCCTCCCCGGTCTCTTTGCACTTCATCGCCTCGTCGATGGCAACGCGAATGGCATGGCTGCTTTCCGGCGCCGGAAGGATTCCCTCCACCCTCGCAAACTGTTCCGCCGCCGCAAAGACGGACGTCTGTTCCACGCTGCGCGCCTCCATATACCCGTCCGCATACAGCTGGGACAAGGTGGAACTCATGCCGTGGTAGCGGAGCCCTCCCGCATGGCTGGCAGACGGAATGAAGTTACTCCCCAGCGTATACATTTTGGCCAGCGGACAGACCATTCCGGTATCACAGAAATCATACAAAAACTTGCCCCTTGTAAAGCTGGGACAGGAGGCGGGCTCCACCGCGATAAACCGGTAGTTCTTTTCCCCCCGCAGCACCTCCCCCATAAACGGGGCGATCAGGCCGCCCAGGTTGGAACCGCCGCCCGCACAGCCGATAATCATGTCCGGCACAATCCCGTACTTGTCCAATGCGGCTTTTGTCTCCAGACCGATTATGGACTGGTGCAAAAGCACCTGGTTGAGCACACTGCCCAGCACATAGCGGTAGCCTTCCCGGGTCGTAGCCGCCTCCACGGCCTCCGAGATCGCGCATCCCAGGCTTCCGGTGGTGCCAGGATGCTCCTGCAGGATCTTTCTTCCAACCGCTGTGGTCTCCGAAGGCGACGGGGTGACATCCGCGCCGTAAGTGCGCATCACCTCCCGCCGGAAGGGCTTCTGCTCATAAGATACCTTCACCATGTACACCTTACAGTCCAGGTCAAAATAGGAGCAGGCCATGGACAGGGCCGTTCCCCACTGCCCGGCGCCGGTCTCCGTGGTGACGCCTTTGAGTCCCTGCTTTTTCGCATAATATGCCTGCGCAATCGCCGAATTGAGTTTATGGCTTCCGCTGGTATTGTTTCCCTCAAACTTGTAGTAAATTTTGGCCGGGGTCTGCAGCTTTTCCTCCAGACAGTACGCCCGTACCAGCGGAGCCGGACGGTACATTTTATAAAACTGCTGGATCTCCTCCGGAATGTCAATATACGCATCCGTATCGTTTAATTCCTGCCGCACCAGTTCCTCACAGAACACGCCGCTAAGCTCTTCAAAGGTCATGGGCTGTAAGGTGCCCGGGTTTAACAGGGGCGCCGGTTTATGCTTCATGTCGGCGCGTACGTTATACCACTGTTTTGGAATCTCCTGTTCTTCCAGGTAAATTTTGTAAGGGATTTTTTTGTCTGCTGCCATTTTTTTCTCCTTTCATGATCCGTTGTCAGTTATTCCCGGACAGGAATGCTTCCTTTTTCCCTGCCCGCTGCGCGGCACAAACTTTAAATGTCTGCGCGCATTCAAAAACCGCCCCAAATCCCGTCCAAAAACAGGAATTGAGGCGGTAAGAAACCTAATCTTATCGCGGTACCACTCAAATTGGCAAAAGCCCTCTCTTCACGCACGTCTGGTCATGCATGCCGGTCGGATAACGGGCCCGGTTCCCGCCGACGCCTACTTACTCTTCGGGCCGGCCTCAAAAGTCCATTCAGCAAACGCTCCTATGCCGCATTCCCACCCCCTGCAGCTCTCTGCGATACTCACGGATGCCTACTCGTCTTTCTCATCGGTTTATTTTTATGGTTTTTATTAGAATACCCGAAAATCTTTTGCCTGTCAATAGCTTTCTTGACTTTTTTACCGCCCTGTGACACAATGGGGATGACAGTTGTATCCTATTATTCACAGGCAATGACATCAATTCCCGGAATGGTAACACATACAATTCTTGTGATAAGCTGACGGTAATCCTTCCGGACACGCATATTTCGGCAGTTTGCGTTTATGATAGAATTAGGAGAAATGTATTGAACAGATTTGGCATATCGGCAGAAAGGCAGGACATGGCTATCAATAGCGGCAAAAAGAAAGGCATTTCATTTTTCATACCGAAGGGGAGATGGCGCACGGCCTTTCTGGATTTGGCCTGCGACGTGACGGGCAGCATTTTTTATTCCGTCGGCATCTACACCTTTGCCAAGGGGGCGGATTTTGCGCCGGGAGGCATCTCCGGCCTTTCCCTTTTGGCCAATCACCTGTTTGGCCTTCCCATCGGCGTCACCTCCGTGCTTTTGAACATTCCCTGCATCCTTTGCAGCTACCGGATTGTGGGAAAACATTTTCTGGCCAAATCCATCCGCTCCATCCTCATATCCACCTTTTTTCTGGATGTGATATTCCCCCTCACGCCGATCTATGTGGGCAGTCCTCTTTTGGCAGCCCTCTTTTCCGGTGTGTTTTTCGGAAGCGGCCTGGCGCTTTTTTACATCCGGGGCTCTTCCACCGGCGGATCCGATTTTCTCACCATGTCCATCAAAACCCTAAAGCCCCATCTTTCCATCGGGTTTGTCACCATGAGCATTGACCTGGTGGTTATCGCGCTGGGCTGGCCGGTTTTCGGAAACGTTGATTCCGTGCTTTACGGCCTGATTGCCGCCTATGTAACCTCCACGGTCATTGACAAAATCATGTATGGTACCGGTTCCGGCAAGCTGGCGATCATCATCACCACAAAGGGCGCAGAGGCCGCCGCACGCATTGACCAGGCATGTTCAAGGGGCTCCACCCTGCTGCGCGCAAAAGGAACCTACCATACGGACATCCAACGCCAGGTGCTGCTGTGCGCCTGTTCCAAGGCGCAGGCCTACAAAGTCCGCAATGCCGTCCACGGGGCGGACCCGGACGCTTTCGTGATGATCACCGAAACCAGCGAGGTATTCGGGGAAGGGTTCATAGAACCTGCAGAAAACGTAAAAATCGGCTGACCGGCTTATTGTGACACCTAAAAATTTAAAAATACACCCCGGAAAGGAGACGTTATGCGATATCCAAAACCGCTGCCTCCCAAAGGAACCATCGGCTTTGTCGCCCCTTCCTTTGGCTGCGCTGAAAAACCGCGCCGTTTCGCCTTTATGCAGGCGCAAAAAAAATTCAACCAAATGGGCTACCGCACCGATCCCGGCCCCAACTGCTATGCCCAGGAAGGTATCGGCATCAGTTCCACCCCGCAAAAATGCGCCGCCGAACTGACGGAGATCGGAAGAGCACACGTCTGAACTCCAGTCACACAACAGCATCTCG
>CARDPF010000153.1 GCA_948960675.1 uncultured Eisenbergiella sp. | reverse complement strand
ATCACAGTAAACTGGCATGCGCCATTGCCGGCACGCCGCCACGCAGGAAAGCCGGTTGCTACGCGATGGCGCAACCGCCGCCGGTATTCACAATCCGGGCTCTCGCCCTCGCGGCTTTACCGGCTTGCCCAAAACCGTCACAATAGTGATTCAATCCAAGAACCGGGGGAATTCCATCATGAACAGAACTTATATAGCAGACACCAAAAACCACATTGGCGAAACCGTCAAGGTACAAGGTTTCGTGGAAAACTTTCGCAATAGCAAGGCCATGGCCTTTATCGTACTAAAAGACATTACCGGAAAGCTGCAGGTTACCATCGACAAAGAAAACCATCCCGGACTCGGGCGCCAAATAGAGCCTTTGACCGGCGACTCGGTTCTCACGGTTATAGGTAAAGTGACCGAAAACGATTATGTGAAGCTTGGCGGGCTCGAACTGCTTCCGGATACCCTGCGCATAGAAAGCCTGGCCGACGCCCTTCCCATTGTGCGCAAGGAAATTCCCGCCACCAAGAAGAAAAAAGCGCTGGAACGTTCGGGTATCGACCAGCGGATTGATTACCGCTGGATCGACCTTCGCACGGATGAAAACCAACTCATGTTCAAGGTGCAGACAACGCTGGTACAGGTCATGCGGGCATTTTTAACTGACCGGGCATTTATCGAAATCCACTCCCCGAAGCTGATCGGGGCGGCGAGCGAAAGCGGTTCGGATGTTTTTGAGGTCCGCTACTTTGACCGCAGCGCCTATTTGGCCCAAAGCCCACAATTCTATAAGCAGATGGCAATGGCCGCCGGATTTGAGAAAATTTTTGAAGTAGGACCCGTGTTCCGCGCAGAAAAATCGTTTACAAGCAAACATGCGACGGAATTCACCGGATTTGACCTGGAATTTTCCTATATTGATTCCTTCTACGATGTGATGAAACTGGAAGAGGAAATGCTACGGGCCGGCCTGTCGGCGGTGTCCGAAGCATACGGTGAACAGATCGAAGCATTGTTCGGCCTGCCGCTCATCGTGCCCAAAACGCCCTTTCCGGTCGTTACCCTGCAGGATTTATATAGGGGACTGGAGGAGGAATTCGGTTATACCGTGGAGGAATCCGAAAAAGGCGACCTGACCACCGATGCCGAACGCCTCAGCTACGAATGGGCCAAAAAGCATTTCGGGCACGAATTCCTCTTCGTCACCGATTTTTCTGCAGAAAAGCGGGCCTTTTACCATATGCGGGACGACCGTGGCATCCCACAGGGCTATGACCTGATCTGGAAAGGCGTGGAAATCACCACCGGCGCCCAGCGCGAACACCGCTACGACAGGTTACAGGCGCAGGCAGACGAAAAAGGACTGACGCAGGACGTTAAATTCTATCTGGAATTTTTCAAATACGGCTGTCCTCCCCACGGCGGCTTCGGCCTTGGCATTGACCGCCTGACCATGCTCCTGTTGGGTCTTCACATAAAGGAGGCCGCCTTTATCTTCCGCGGCCCCAACCGTCTAAACCCCTAAACACGAAACATTACATCATACACAACAGTGAAAAAACCGTGCACCTGCCTTACCTCTGCGTCAGGTGCACCGCAAAACCGGCGATTTCATCCGCAAAATAGGCGATCTTATCCGTGACGGTTTCTTCCCGGAAGGAAAAGCCTTTTGCTTTGAAGTACGCAACCGCCCGGGGCAGCGTATTGGTGGAGATTGCGATATGTCCCAGCCTTCCGTGGAACGGGGTTTTCATGATTTCCACCTCATTTTCACCCATGAAATAATTATTTTCGCCCTCTTTAGCGGCAAAGCCAAACATGGCGCCAAACAGTTCCGCCGCCTTTTTGGCCTCCGCCGCGTTTTCGGCGTTGATGCCGATATGGGCCAGTTTAAATCCGAACATCATCTGCACGGCCTGTCTGGTAAGGCGTTCGATCTCATCCCAGTTCTCCGCCTCGATCAATTCCTTCTTTACCATCCAGGTGCCGCCGCAGGCAATAATCTTATTAAATTTCAGGTAATCCAGCAAATTCTTCTCATTCACGCCGCCGGTGGGCATCCAGCGCAGGTTCGCATAAGGCCCCGCCACTGCTTTCAGTTTCGCCACGCCGCCGTTTTGCTCTGCCGGGAAAAATTTGACGACGGAAAGCCCCATGGCCATGGCCTGCTCCATCTCGCCGGGCGTCGCCGTTCCGGGCATCATCAGCATCCCCCGGTCAATTACGTACTTTGTGATTTCCGGGTTAAAGCCGGGGCTGACAATAAACTGTACGCCCGCCGCAATGGCACGATCCGCCTGTTCCTTTGTCAAAACGGTTCCCGCGCCCACCAGCATCTCGGGAACCTCTGCCACAATCCGCCGTATGGCTTCCTCCGCCGCTGCTGTACGGAACGTCACTTCCGCTGCGCAAAGGCCGCCCCTGACCAGCGCCTTCGCCAATCCCACCGCCTTTTGGGCATCCTCAATTGCGATGACCGGCACGATTCCAATCTCATAAATTCTCTGTAAAACGTCCATTCTGCCTCCCTGCCTTACGGCCTACCTGTTCCGAAAACCCGCTACCGTTCGCGGCCCAAAAGCCGCTCACGGTAACGAAAATCCTTTTATCATCTCTGCACACGCGCCCCTGCGCCGCCCATAATGGCCTCCACCTCTTTTTTGCTTGCCATCGTGGTATCGCCGGGCGTGGTCATCGCCAGCGCGCCATGGGCGGCGCCGTAATTGACTGCGGTCTCGGCATCGCCCGTGGTCATCAGCCCGTAAATCAGTCCCGAAGCAAAGGAATCCCCGCCCCCCACACGGTCCATGATTTCCAGCCCTTTATAATCTTTAGCCTTATAGATTTCACCGCCCGCCCAGCAAAGCGCGCTCCAGTCGTTGACGGTAGCCGTCTTTACTTCCCGCAGCGTGGTAGCGACCGCCTTAAAGTTAGGATAGGTTTTCACCGCTTCGTTGATCATCTTTTTGTAACCTTCCAGATTGAGTTCCTTTAGATTCTCATCATTTCCCTCAATCGCAAAGCCAAGACACGCCGTGAAGTCCTCCTCGTTGCCGATCATCACATCCACATATTTCGCGATTTCCTTATTGACCTCCTGTGCCTTCCCGATACCGCCGATGGCGCTCCACATGGAAGGGCGGTAATTGAGGTCATAAGATACGACAGTTCCATACTTTTTCGCCGTCTTGATGGCGGCCAAAACCGTCTCACAGGACTGCTCGGACAGCGCCGCATAGATTCCGCCCGTATGCAGCCACCTTACTCCCAGCGTCCCGAAGATAAACTCAAAGTCAAAATCCTCCGGACGCGCCTTGGAAATCGCCGTGTTGGCGCGGTCGGAACAGCCCACCGCCCCCCGGATGCCAAATCCCCTCTCCGTAAAGTTAATGCCGTTACGGCAGGTTCTGCCGATTCCGTCGGTTTTCATCCAGTAAATCAGGGACGTATCCACACCGCCCTGCAGGATGAAATCCTCCATCAGCATGCCCACCTCATTGTCCGCAAAGGCTGTGATTACCGCTGTGTTGAGCCCGAAACACCTGCGCAGCCCCCGTACCACGTTATATTCTCCGCCGCCTTCCCAAGCCCGGAAATTCCGTGCCGTGCGGATTCTCCCCTCGCCGGGATCCAGCCGCAGCATCACTTCCCCCAAAGATACCGCGTCAAATTTGCATTCGCCTGCCGGTTTTACCTGTAAATCCATGCTACCTCCCATTCTGTGGCCTGTGCCAAAATGCGCAGGCCTGCCTAATCTGTTGCCATGTACTGCCTTTTATGCAAAAAAGGATATAATCAATGCTACCACAAAACCGGTACATCCCACAAGTGTTTCCATGATTGTCCATGTCTTTAACGTGGTTTTTTCGTCCAATCCCACCAGGGATTTTACCAGCCAGAACCCGGAATCGTTAAAATGGGAGCAAACCGTCGCGCCGCCCGCGATCGCCGCAGTGGTACAGGCCAAATAAATCGGGGACAGGGACGCAATTTCCGGCATCGCCGCGATAATACCCGCCGCCATCGTCATGGCCACCGTTGCCGAACCCACGGAAATCCTGACCAGGGCTGCCACGATGAACGCCACCACCACGATCGGAAGGGCCGCAGAGGAAACCGCATTTCCGATGACCTCGCCGAGGCCGGAATACTGCAGCATGTAGCGCAGCACGCCGCCGCAGGCTGTCACCAGCAAAATCATGCCTGTGGGCTCCAAGGACTTCGTCATTACCTTTTCCAGTTCTTCCTTGGTATAACCGCGTTTAAAGCCAAGCAGCAGCATCGCCACGATGGTCGCTATGGTCAGCGCCACAAACGGCTCGCCCAAAAATCCGATCACCGGGGCAATGGGGGCAAGGGCAGGAACCACGCCCACCACGGAATCCGCAATGATGAGCAAAAGCGGAATCAGGATAATCCCCACCACCATCACAAAGCTGGGCAGCTTGGACTCGTCAATATCCTCCTGCTTGGCCACATGCTCCGGAACCGCAACATTATACTTCTTGCCGCAGATGGCGCCCCAAACCGGGCCTGCCACCACCATGGCCACCGCACCACAGAAAATGCCGATCAAAATCACCCAGCCCAAATCCACATTCAGCATCGTCGCCACCAGAACGGGCCCCGGGGTGGGCGGGATGTATGCATGCCCTACCGCCAGGCCTGCCAGCAGCGGAATGGCGTAAAACAGGGAAGAACGCTTCGTCCTCTTTGCAAGGGAAAATGCCAGGGGAATCAGGATAATCAGTCCTGCGTCAAAAAACACCGGCATTGCAATGACAAGACCCGTCACACCAAGCGCCCATGCGGCCTTCTCATCCCCGAATTTTTTGACCATGGTCACGGCCAGCGTCTGCGCGCCGCCCGATATCTCCAAAATGGCCCCGAACATGGAGCCAAGCCCCACCAACAGGGCGATCCCTTTTAGCGTGTTGCCGATACCGTCGTTTACTGCGGTGACAATCCCCTCCAACGGCATCCCCGCAATCACGCCGATCAAAACCGCCCCGACCAAAATGGCGATCATCGCCTGCACCTTAAACACAATGATCAATAGCAGCAATACCACCAGTCCTATGACTGCAGCAGCAATCAGCCTGCCGGGATTTAATACTGTCGCTTCCATACAAACCCTCCTCCTTTACTCCATGTAACCGCCCTTCATGGGGGACACTGCGTGCTCCGAAAAAATCTTTAAAACGCCTTTCTTGTACTTTGCTTCATGCGGCTGCCAGGCTGCCCTGCGTTCCCCCAAAATGCGATCCACTTCCTCTTTTGCAAGTTCCTGCCCTTTTACGCCGACAATTTCCAGAATGCGCCCCGGGATATCGATCCGGATCAAATCATCCTCCTCCAGCAGGGCGATGGGCCCACCGTCCGCCGCCTCCGGGGAGACATGGCCGATAGCCGGACCCTTGGATGCGCCGGAAAACCTTCCGTCCGTGATCAGTGCGATGCTCTTGCCCAGTTCCGGATCCGAGGAAATCGCTTCGGTGGTATAAAACATCTCCGGCATGCCGGAACCCTTCGGCCCCTCGTAGCGGATAATCACCGCGTCCCCGGGCTGGATACGGTGCTTTAACACCGCATCAATGGCCTCCTCCTCACAGTCAAAAGGCTTCGCCCGCAGAACTGCCTTGAACATCTCTTTGGGCACTGCGGAATGCTTCACCACAGATCCCTGGGGCGCAAGATTCCCTTTCAGGATCGCAATGGTCCCGTCCGTACCGATGGCCTCATCAAATTTGCGGATGATATCGGTTCTCTTGATCTGCCACGGCTCCAAATACTTCTCACACTTTTCATAAAACCCGTTTTTCTTTAATTCCTCCAGGTTTTCGCCCAGCGTCTTGCCCGTCACAGTCATGGCATCCAGATGCAGCATGGACTTGATCTCTTCCATCACCGCCGGAACGCCTCCCGCATAATAGAAAAACTGCGCGGGCCACTTTCCCGCAGGCCGGATATCCAAGAGGTAATGGGCGCCCCTGTGCATCCGATCAAAAGTGTCGGAATCAATTTCCAACCCGAATTCATGTGCGATCGCCGGAATGTGCAAAAGCGAATTGGTAGAGCCGGAAATGGCTGCATGCACCATAATCGCATTCTCGAACGACTGCATGGTCACGATGTCGCCGGCCTTTTTGCCTTCCCGGGCCAACTCCACAATCCTTTTTCCTGCCTCGTAAGCCGCCGTGCGCAGATCCGCACAGGTCGCAGGCATCAGCGCCGTGCCGGGCAGCATCAGCCCCAAAGCTTCCGCCATGATCTGCATGGTGGATGCGGTTCCCATAAAGGAGCATGCCCCGCAGGAAGGACAGGCATGCTGCTTGTAAAAAGTCAGCTGCTCATCCGTAATCTCTCCCCTTTGGCACATCGCGGAATATGCGCCGATCTGCTCCAGCGTCAAAAGATCGGGCCCCGCATCCATCACACCGCCCGTCACCACAATGGACGGCAGATTCAACCGGCCGATTCCCATCAGACATGCCGGTACGGACTTGTCACAGCTGGCGACAAACACACCGCCGTCAAACCCGGTAGAACTTCCGTGAATCTCAATCATGTTTGCAATCATGTCACGGTGCACCAGGGAATAATTAATTCCGTCATGACCCTGTGCGATGCCGTCGCAGATATCCGTGGCAAAATACCGCGCGCCCTTGCCCTTTGCTTCGTCAATGCCCCGCATTGCCTCCGCCACCAGACCGTCCAGATGGGCACTGCCCGGATGGCTGTCCCCAAATGTGCTCTCCACGAGAATCTGCGGCTTTTCCAAATCCTCCACCGTCCATCCCATGCCCATCTTCAGGGGGTCATTTTCCGGCGCCAGCGCCCTGACTTTTTGACTGTTGAGTTCCATGCCTCTCCTCCTTGCTTTGTGGAAATTTGATTCCCGCTGCAGCGGGCCAGATAGCCGCGCTTTATGCGAACATTTGGCGGCTGCCACAGGATTGTTACCTATACATCAGATGTTTCCTTCTATTTTTATTATAATGAACGTACATATGAAGTCAAGTCATCCCATGCTTTTCTACTTTTTCACCATTTTTCAAATGCGCATTTTAGTGGAAATTTACATTTTAACGTTATAACGTTTTGTTTTTTGCTGTAATATAATTTGAAATGTCTTTTAAAAAGCAAAAAGCAGAAAAGTCGTCATATGTCCCTTGCCGCTTTCCCGCTTTTGTATCCCGGCCACCACATACAGCCACACCGTCCTATGGCCGCTGCCGTCCGTCCCTGAGCCCTTTTATCTTTTCCCTGTTAAAAGCCAGATGCATCGTCATTGCAGTCCTGGCCCCCACAAAATCCCCTGCCGCAATCGCATCCAGAATCATCCGGTGCGTGCGGATCGTTTCCTCAGCCAATTCCCTGTGCGTCACATTCACAAACATCATGACC
>CARDPF010000152.1 GCA_948960675.1 uncultured Eisenbergiella sp. | reverse complement strand
GATTTCGTTGATCACCATGCCCGTACTGGTGGTATACTTTCCGGTAAGCAAAGAAGCGCGGTAAGGCGCGCAGACCGGATGGCCGGAAACGGTCTGGCACAAATCGACGCTCTCTTTGCACAGCGCATCAATATGGGGCGTCTGTGCGTTTGGATCCCCTGCATAGCCCAGGCTAAAATAGCGCAGCTGGTCCGCAAAAATATAAATCAGGTTCGGTTTTCTCTCACTCATACTCATCCTTTTATGGCTCCCACCATAACTCCTTTCACAAAATATTTCTGTACGAAGGGATACATGGCAATGACGGGCGCGCTGGCCACGATGATCAACGCATATTTCATGGTTTCCCCGCGCATCACCTTTTCATACATGCCGGTCAGGTCGCCCCCCACCGCTTCCAGACTGTTTTGCAGCAGGATATCCCGCAGCACGATCTGTAAGGGGAACAGTTCCTGGTCGCGCAGATAAATGACGGCATTGAAAAACGCGTTCCAGTGTCCCACCGCATAGAAAAGCACAATTACCGCCACAATCGGCGCGGACAGCGGAAGCACTACCCGAAGAAGGGTCCGGAAATGGTCGCAGCCGTCGATGGCCGCAGCCTCCTGCAGTTCTTCCGGAATGCTGCTCTGGAAATAGTTTTTCATCACCAGCATGTTGTAGGTTGCCAGCGCATTGGGAATGACCATCGCCCAAATGCTGTCCGTAAGTCCCAGATTCTTAACCACCATGTAAACCGGAATCATACCGCCGCCAAACAGCATGGTAAAGGACGCCACAAAAGTCAGGGGCCCCCGATAGGGCATATCCTTTCTGGACAGCGGGTATGCCGCCAGTGTGGTCAGCACCAGATTGATACAGGTTCCCAAAACCGTGTATAAAATCGTATTGCGGTATCCGATCCAGACTTTTCTCTCCGATAATACCATTTTATAGGATTCCACGTTAAATCCGATGGGCAAAAACCGCAATTTCCCCCCAAGTACCGCTTCCGGCTGGCTGAAGGAGGCAATCACGACAAAATAGAGGGGATAGGCGATCACGACAATGATCAGCAGACTGATGACCACCAGCCCAAGGTCAAACCACCAATCTCCCCGGCTTTTCTTTTTCCGCATGCTATCCCTCCTTTACCACAGACTGGTCTCAAAAAACTTTTTACAGAATTTGTTTGCCAACACGATCAAAAGCAGGTTCAGGCAGGAATTCATCAGGCCCACCGCCGTAGCGTAGCCGATGTTGCCCTGCAAAATTCCCTGTTTATAAACCAGGGTGGATATGATTTCGCTGGATTTTAAGTTCAGGTCATTTTGCAAAAGATAAGCTTTTTCAAACCCGATACTCATGATCTGGCCGATCCGGAGGATGAGGAGCGTCACCACGGTTGGCACAATTCCCGGCAGGGAAACATGTAAAATCCGCTTAAACCGCCCTGCCCCATCAATTTTAGCCGCTTCGTAGAGGGACGGGTCAATGCCTGCCAGGGCGGCAATGTATATGATGGAACTCCATCCGCTCTCCTGCCAGATGCCGGAGGCCACATAAACGCCTTTGAAATATTTGGAGGATTCCAAAAATCCCACGGGTTCAAAGCCCATCGACGAAAGCGCCACGTTGACGATACCATACCGGGGGGATAAAAACAGATACAGCATGCCGCATAATACTACCATGGAAATGAAATGGGGAATGTATGTAATGTTCTGCAGCACCTTCTTGAATTTTCTGCCCGGCAGTTCATTGATGATAATTGCCAAAAGGATCGGAACCGGAAAGCCGATCACAATGGAATAGAGACTGATGGAAAACGTATTCCAGACGATATCCTTCCAATAGTAAGACGAGAAAAACTGTTCAAACCACCGAAGGCCCACAAAGGGACTGCCCAGATATCCCTGCCGCGGATTGTAATTGCGGAACGCAAGCTGTATCCCGTACATGGGAACATAACAAAAAATAAGATACCAAAGCAGCGGAAAGGCAAACATGGCAAGCAGCTGCCACTTGCCCTTTATTTTTTTCCAAACGCCTTTTTGCTTCTTTGGGGCGGTCTTTGCTTTTGCCACCGTGTACCTCCTTCTCCCCCGTCAAACAGGAGGGCCGGACGGACAATGCCGCCCGGCCCTTTCCCGTAAGGGGTTATGACTTCGTGTAACAAGGCTGTACAAGCCCGGATTGTTACGACTTGGCAACTACGTCATATGCTGCCTGGTAAATGGAAACCCACTCGTCCAGACCGATCTTGTTCATGGTCTCCACATAGGTATCCCAGTCGCTTTCAAAATTCAGTTCCCCGCGGATCAGTTTTGCCGTGGTCTCTTTCATGTAGCTTTCCAGATCCGTCCAAAGCACGGACAGCCGGTCGGAAACTTCCTGGTCCAAAAGGGGAGCCGCATAAATCTGTTCCGGTACGAAGGGATCCAGCGCTACCTGTGCTGCAAGCGTGGCTTCGGACGCAATCGCTTCACAGTTGTCTGCGTTCACCCACTGGGGCGCGCCGCCGCCGGGCCAGATTGTATATTTGCCGATCTCGGTGCCGGAGCCTTCCGGACTGTCCAAGATACCGTCGTTGTAATGGGGTTTTCCATCCTCGTCAAAATACATGTTCTCCCCCTCCACGCCGTAGCGCATCAGGATGGAGCCTTCGTAACCGTAGAAATAATCAATCCAGCGCATTGCCGCTTCCTTATTTTCACAGTCAGCGCAGATCGCAAACACGCCGTTATCCCTGGCTGCCGGGGCGGATTCCACGTACTGTCTGTCTGCCTTTCCCTTAAAAGGCGCGATTCCCTTAAAGTTGGTGGAATCAAAAGTATCGTCCGCCTGGTTGAAGAAAAGCCCCATCTGCTGTCCCGCCATTTTTGCCGCATACTTGGCATAATCCTGTGTGAAAACTTCCGGATCAATCAGCCCTTCCCCGTATATTTTGGCCAGCCATGCCAGCATATCCTTAAAGCCGTCGTCCGTCAGATAAGTGGAAACCTTTCCGTCTTTGACTTCCAGATAGTTACCAAACTGCCGCTGGTATCCCCAGACGCCTGCAAAACGGCAGATTAAGGTCTGGATGGTGTCCGCTCCCATGGGGAACTCATCCGCTTCCCCGTTTCCGTTAAAATCAACGTCTTTGAACGCCCGCAGGACTTCTTCCAGTTCGTCCACGGTTTCAGGAATTTCTTTTCCGACCTGCTCCAGCCACGAGGTATTCATCCAAAACTTTTGTCCCCTGGCCGCCGTCAGCGTAAAGATTGCGGGAAGCGTGTAAATATGCCCGTCCGGCGCGGTAATTCTGGAGAGGATGGCCGGATCTTCGTCGATGAGTTTCTGCATATTCGGTGCATACACCGGAATCAGGTCCTCAAGGGGGGCTAAAATTCCCATGCCGCCGTATTTGACGATTTCCGCATTGTTTAACTGCGCCCGGACAAAAATATCAGGATATTCGTTGCTGGCCCACATCAGGCTCTTTTTCTCATCATAACCTTCCGCCGCAAGCACATCCGTAAAATCCAGCTGGATGTTTGTCATCTCCTGGTACTTTTTCCACATCCCCATGTTGTCCCATTTTTCCTGCACGGGCCCTTGCTGCCCGAATACACGCAGTGTGATGGGTTCGTTTACAATGGGGAACCCTTCCATGTTCAGGTTGGCCACTTCCCCTGCCGCTTCCTGGTTCTGTTTTTCACTGTTGTCCGCCGCTTCCTGCTTTTTGGGCTGCTCACCGGACTGGGAAGGCCGTTGTGCCGGCTTGCTGCCGCATCCTGCAAGCAATCCCACCGACATACAAACCGTCACCATCAGCGCCAAAAATCTTTTCTTTTTCATACTGTCCTCCTTTTCCTTTGCGATTTTATGCGGGAGGCAGTTCCCCCTGCTGCTTTTTCAGTATAGCAAAACATTTCTGTACTGAAACTACACAATCTTATCGTTATGCTTCAAATTTTTATCACATTTGCCTATATTCTTGACCGAAGAGGGCAATTCAGGGTAAACTATGTGAAACCGAACAGGAAGAGGAAATGTTATGTTTTGTGACGGATTACAGGCAAAAATCAAAAATTCCATCAGCGCCAAGTTTTTGGTAACGTTTCTGTTTTTACTGATTATTCCGCTTTTTATCGCCGTACAGCTTTTTGTAAACCGGCTGCACACGGTTTTGAAAAACAAAGAACAGGCGTATATCACGGAAAAAGTCAGCTATGCGCAGACCCAGTTTGACCGCATCTTTTCCGATATGGACCGGATTGCGGTTTCATTGATTTTGGATTACCATGTGACGGATATCCTATCGGACAGCGCTGCCATTCCCACTTATGAATGGTTTACCGGCTATAAAACGCTGAACAGTCTCCTGTCGCTTTTGCATTCCAACGCAGACTACCGCTATAGTATTACCATATCCGGTTATGACAACAAACTTTATCAGGCAGGCGCCGTCTATAACAGTATGATCAAATCCGATGATCCGCTTTTGGCGCGTATACGGGAAGGGAACGGCAATCCCGTTATTTGTAACCGTATCCTGGAAGGGCTGGACGACAATCCTGTGGTCACACTGGGCCGCAGCGTTTATCGCAACGGTAAGTATTTGGGCTCCATTTTGGTGGATGTCCCCATCGTCTACATGGACGCCCTGCTCAATCCCTTTGAAAGTGATACGACGCAAATGTATGTCCTGGAGGAGGACCAAAAAATCATTTACGCTTCCCGCAGCCTAGAAAGCCCGGATATTTTGCCAACCCTCAGGGAGGCGGCAAAAAAGCACAGTTCTTCCATCCAATATTTGGATACAGAGTACCTGTTTTCCAGGATGCCCACCAAGCAAAGCGGACTTTGCATCGTCACGCTGGTCACTGTAGATTCCGTATTTTGGGAATCCTCCCAAGCGGTTTTTGCATTTGTGTTTGCATTTTCCGTGATGATATTGGCGGCAATTATCGGCATCTTTTTTTTGACCTATACCTTTACCCGGGATATCCGGGCCCTCAATGCCGCCGTGACGGAATTCGGAAACGATCCCCAAAAGGTCATTTCCCTGCCCGTCCGCTCCGGGGACGAAGCCGGACAGCTGACACAGGGATTTTTATCCATGTCCTGCAGGATACGCAAGCTTTTACACAAGGTGCAGGAAAACGAGGAGAAAAAACGCATTTTGGAATTCAATTCCCTGCAGGCGCAGATCAATCCGCACATGATTTACAATACGTTAAATACCATTACCTATATGGCACAGATACAAAATGTCCGCAATATCGAAGAGGTTTCCTCCTCCTTTGCCCATCTTCTGCGTTCCATTTCCAATCAGGGGGCTTTTATCACCATAGCGCAGGAGGTGGCATACCTGCGTTCCTTCATAGCTGTAAAAAAGTACAACCTGCTTTGTACGATTGAAACGGATTTTTGTGTGGAAAAAGAGGCCGCAAACTGCAAAATTTTAAAGCTTCTTTTACAGCCAATTGTGGAAAACGCCGTCATACACGGATTTTACGGGCGGACGGAGGACGGGCTTCTCTGCGTCACGGTACGGCGGAAGGAAAATAAAATTTATGTTTCCGTTTCCGACGACGGCAACGGCATGGACGAGGAACAGGTACAGCACATCCTCAAAGGGGAGGTTCCGCAGCACAATACCTTTTTACGTGTGGGCATGAAAAATATTATGGACCGGCTGCTTTTACAGTATGGCAGTAAGGCATCCTTTTCCATCGCCAGCGCGCCCGGCTGCGGCACCACCGTGCACCTCTGCTTTCCGGCAGAGGAAATGGAAACGACGGATGAACTGTAACGGCAATTTTGTTATGCGCGCGGTATCCGCAGGGAAATCCGCGCAGAAACGGGGAAAAAAATGGTTCGGATTCTTTTGGCGGATGACGACATCCTGGCGTTAAACCGCCTCGCCAATCTTATTGACTGGAACGCAAACGGCTATGAAATTGTCGGACAGGCGTTGGGCGGCAGCGATTGTTTAAAGCTGCTGGAAACACTGCGTCCCGATATTGTGCTGCTGGATGTGGATATGCCGGACAAAAACGGTGTGGAAGTGACACAGGAAATACAACGCCGACAGCTTCCTGTCAAAATCCTGATTTTGAGCAATTATGATACGTTTTCCTTTGTCCGCGACACGCTCCACAACGGGGCTTACGATTACCTGCTCAAGCACCAGCTTTGCCCGGACATTCTTTTGCGCAAGCTGGCCGAAATGACCGAGATTCTGCAAAAAGAAGACGTGGCCGGTTCCCACCTGTCCTTTTTTACAACAGTGGCAAAACAAAAATATCTGCACGGTCTTTTGCTGCATGGTATTACCAACCGGCAGGAACATGCGCATATGCTGACCCAGTCCGACTTTGCCTGCGGAAACTACTGCCTGTCTGTCATGCAGGTGACGAACTTTATTTTAATCACCCATTTTTCCGATACGATGAACCGGGAAAAAATGATTGATTCCATCCAAACGCTTTCCACCAATATTTTTTCCTCCCTGGGAAACGGCCTCATCACCCATATGGAATACGGACAGTTTGCCGTCCTTTTCCATTTTCCCGGACAAAATTCCACACAGGAAATCCAAAATGCCACGCAGCGGGCCATGCGTCTGCTGGACACAAACATCCGAAAGCTGTTCGGCCTGACGGTCATTTTCCAAATCAGCGGTATATTTGCGGAAATCGGGAATATTTCCCATGTTTTTGAACAGACCAGACAGCTTCTGGAACAGCGCCAAATCGTACCCACTGAAAGTGAAGATGCCGATACCACCCTGTCCATGCGGGAAGAAACCGAACTGATGAACGCCCTCTCTGGCCTGGACCAGGAAAAGACGTGCGCCATCCTGCAGGATATTTTTTTGCACGCCGGAGGCAGGCCGTCCCAGCAGCTTGTCCACAGGCTGTTGCAGCTTGGCCTGCGCTTCCAAAACGCCCAAAAAATGGAACCTGCCATGGATACCCATGTTATGTTTTCCGGTACGGATATCAGCCGCTTAAATTCCCAGGAAACGGAAGCCTTTCTGACAAAATATTTTCGGAAAATCATAGAACAGGCACCCGGATTCGGAAGCAGGCGCCATTGTGCACACATCCAAAAGGCCCTGCAGTATATCCATGAAAATTATGGGCAGGATATTACCCTGCGCGACCTTGCGGATTACCTGCATGTATCCCCCACCCATCTTTCCAGACTATTCCGCAAGGAAATGGATACCTCCTTCATTGACTATCTGGTCAGCTACCGCATTGAACGTGCCAGACAACTGATTTGCCAGACAGACCTGGATTTAAAGACCATAGGGGAAAAGGTGGGTTTTCATGGATACAATTATTTTTTGCGCGCCTACAAGGAAAAAACCGGGCACACCCCGTCAAAGGACATGCCCGGCAGAAACTGACCTAAACCGGAAGCAAGGAAAATGCACACAAAACGCGGATTGTTTGAGCGCAGCGAGTTTTACGCGTTTTTCGGCAGTTTGGAATGGAACGGCGTTTTGGTGAAATTCCCCGTTTTGCATGTATGCATGCGTAAG
>CARDPF010000151.1 GCA_948960675.1 uncultured Eisenbergiella sp. | reverse complement strand
GGTCAGTGGGAATAGGCTGCATAATTGCCGGAATGATAATTTTCTACATTTGAGGCGGAAAGCTGCAACCATTTGGCGTACTCATGCGTCTTTTTAGGGGAGGCCATGAGGGCGGCCAGCTGACTGGGGTCGCCAAGGCGCCTGCGCAGCAGCAGGCGTTCTTCCTTTTCCAGATTGACATATTTCATGTAGGAAATTTTCAGTTCGGAAAGGTGTCCGCAGCAGCGGGGGCAGTAATTTTTATGCCCGTTCAAAATGTGAATGCGTTGACAGTGTTTGCAATAGTGTATGTACATCATAGCGTCCATCTCCTTTTTTGCGGCAGCCTTAGACCGTATTTTTTTAGGGAGGATGCCGCTTGGTGTATTTTGTAAGTTGATTGTGTCATGAAACGGGGGATTGTGCAACAAAAAGCGTTCGACAAAAAGCGCGTCTGTGCAAGGGTTGCATCGTTTCGGTGGCGGAATGTGAGGAAGCTTTGAAAAAGGAAACGAAACGGAAGGAAATTTCCAAGGCGAAAGAAAACGTAGACAAAAAAGAGGCAAAAAAGAAGAAACCGGTCAAATTACAGGTCACGGGCAATACGGAGATTCTGGATTTTGATTTGCTGGAGGAGGACAGGGAGGAATTTGCCCCGAAAAAGGAGAAAAAGCGGCAGCCCAAAAGGGAGGATTACCGGGATGACAGTGTGGGAAGGATGCCGAAAAAAGCGTCGAAACCTGCGGTCAAATCCCCCAGGGAAAGCTGCCGGGAAACGGAATATGAGCCCCAGGGCAAAAAAAAGCGGGAGCCGGTAAGCAGCGAAACCGTGGAAATTTGGGAGGCGGACAGCGATTGGGAGGTGCAGGAAACATCCGGGCGGGCCCATGAACGGGAGGCATATGAATCTGCAAAAAGAAAACCCTCTGCCAAAAAACCGCAGCACAGGATGGGGCATTCCAAAAAGAAGGAGAGGGGCCGGTCCGAGTTTGGCGCGATGGATGTGGTCATTGCGCTCACGGGTGTGATTGTTTTATTCGTGGCAGTGGCGGCTTTTGGAATCTACCGCAATGCCTCCAACTGGAACAGGCAGGTGGAAGCCATGGCGCAGGTGGGTGAAAAGCTGGAAACCATCGGGGTTGCAGGGGACGCAGTGTTTGTGGCGGTGGCGGACGCAAGGCTTGCCGCACAGGAGCTTGGCGATTTACCGGAGGGGACGCAACAGCCTGCAGAACCGTCGGGAGAGAACGGGGATGGATATGAGGAAAAAGAGTTGGAGTCCAAAGTCAGTGTCGCCATGAAGCTCTCTTCCGTCCAAAAGGATTTAAAGATCAAATTTACCAATAAAGAGACGGGAAAACTGATCGGGAACCAGCCCTTTGTTGTCAGTATAGAAGGGCCGGAGAAACTTACCAAAACGGATGAGGACCGGGATGGTATTATTTACATAAATAGTATAACGGCCGGGGAGTATACGGTGACCATCACGGCGCCCGACACGATCGACGGCGCAAAAGCGGCGGGGATAAAGGCGCTGGTCACGGTCAAAAATACGATTGAGTATAAGAAAATCGATGTGACGGACGAGGTGAAAAAGGAATCCGAGATCAATACTGCCAAAGAGGATACGGCGGTGGCGCCCCCGGTGGAATCGGTGGCGGTAGATACCGTGGAATGGGTGGAGTCCACCAAAACGCCGGTGAGTGCGGGCGATATTTCCTATGAGGAAATTAAAAAAGGCGACATTCCGGATCCCTCCCTGAAGACATCCCTCGACAGGATTTGGATGGCGGACGGCAAGGGGGGCGCTTATCTGCAGGATACGGTGTCCCTTGCCGCTAACGCGGGGACGTTTGTGCCAAAGGCAGTTAAAACGTTGGACAAGGGGGTGTTCTTTAGCCAGGAGACCATTCCCCCGACGGAAAGCGACCAGACGCCGCAGGAGACCACGACACCGACGGAGACCACAACGCCGACAGAGACCGAATCCGGGGAAGGGGGAGAAACCAAGCCTTCGGAGCCCCCGGTGGAAAAACCGGAGTTTGCCGTGACGAATGTAAGTCTTTCCGGACAGTCGGAGTGTACACAGGGGGATACGGTTACACTGACCGCAAAGGTGGAAACCAAGGGAGAGGGAAGCCTTTCGGACAGCGATTACAGCTGGTCCGGCGCAGAGGGATCCGGAAGCACGGCCCGTTTCTCGGCACAGTCTACAGGCAGCCATACGGTGACGGTTACGGTGAAGGGCGTTTCGGCAAGCACGACGATCACCGTTTTGGAGAAAGCAAAGCCGGTGGAGGTCAGTGGTATATCTGTGTCCGCAAACGCTTCCCGGCTGGAAGTGGGGCAGTCCGCCACGGTGACGGCCACGGTCAGTATGAGCGACGGCAGCGCGTATAACGGGCCGGTGGAATGGTCCGCCCCCGGCGCGCAGGTTTCCGGCAGCGGTACAAGCATCACCGTGACCGGCACTGCCGCGCAGAAAGTGACGGTTGTGGCGAAGGCGGGCGGCCAGCAAAAGAGTGTGGAAATCGAGTTTTATGTGGCGGATAAAAAAGTGGCCCGGATCGGGATTCCTGAAAGCGTCACGGTTATGCTGGGGCAGACCGCAGTTTTGTCCCCTACGGTGGAGCCCTCCGACGCCCGGGATAAGGGTTTGGACTGGAAGGTCACGGAAGGGGCGGATATCGCGTCTGTTGACGCAAACGGAACGGTGAAGGGACTCAAAACCGGTACGGCCAAAATCCTTGCCACGGCCCGGGACGGCAGCAGTGTGTCCAGCAATGTCTGCACCGTCACCGTGGCGGTGGAAGTGGGAGCGTCCCTGGAAGCGCCGGGGAGTATTGCGGTAGGGGAAGAAAAAACGCTCAAACACACTACGGTGGGCGATTTGACCTATAAGGAGTGGAGCATTTCCGATTCCAGCATTGCGACCATTGATAAGGCCAACGGTAAGGTAAAGGGCGTCAAGCCCGGCAAGGTGACGGTGGTTTTGCATGTGAAGATCAAAAGCGGTAAAGAGGCCATTGCCACCGGGGAATTGACCGTTACGGAGGCAAAGTCGGACATCAAACTGGATCCGGCCACGCTGACCTGTAAGGTGGGCGATAAAAAAACCGTCAAGGCCACGGTGCAGAATGCCAAGAACAAAGCGGTGATCTGGAAAAGCAGTGACGAGACCATCTTAAAAATTACGGAAAGTAAGGATGACAGCTGTACGTTTTCGGCCCTCAAGGCCGGAAAGGCCACCATTGAGGCAACAGGCAAGGAAAATCCGGCCCAAACCGCCAAGGCTGAGGTGACGGTACAGTTAAAGGACGGAACTGCCCTTTTGAAAGACAAAAACGGAAACCAGCTTTATTACAAAAACGGGAACGAATATAAAGAAGCGACTGCGGCAGACTATTATGTGTACGAAGTGTTTTACCGCAAGAAGGATACGACCCAGTACCGTTACACAGGCTGGCAGAACTTGGAGGGAAAACGTTACTATTTTGACAAAAACGGCAATCCGGTAACCGGGCAGCAGACCATTCAGGGGATGCAGTATTCCTTTAACGCGGACGGAAGCCTGCAGCTAAACGGTACCATGGGTATTGACGTATCCAAGCATAACGGGAGCATCGACTGGAACGCGGTGAAAAATGCCGGGGTGGATTATGCCATTATCCGCTGCGGTTATAGGGGCTCGGCCACCGGCGTTTTGGTGGAGGACCAGATGTTTAGGAAAAATATACAGGGTGCGCAGGCGGCCGGTATTAAGGTCGGCATTTATTTCTTCAGCCAGGCGGTGAATGACCGGGAGGCTTTGGAGGAAGCGTCCCTGACACTGGATTTGATCCGCAAGTATAAAATTACCTATCCGGTGTTTATGGATGTGGAGGCGGCTAACGGCAGGGCCGACGGCATGGATGCGGCAAGCCGCACCCAGGTCATCAGGACCTTCTGTGAGACGATCCGGGGAGGCGGGTATACCGCAGGCGTGTATGCCAATAAGACCTGGCTTGGCAGTAAGATGAATGTGGGTTCTCTTGGAAGCTACCGGATCTGGCTGGCACAGTATGCATCTGTGCCGACTTATGGCGGCCGCTACGAAATGTGGCAGTACTCCTCCACCGGACGCATTGCAGGCATCCCCCAGCCCGTGGACTTAAACATCAGCTATATGAGTTATTAGTACAGCACACGGAAATCAATTTTGCGGGAGGGCAGGGACGGCTTTCCGGCTGCCTGTAGGGCGCATAGCCATTACAGACTTGCAAGGCTTGCGGACGGGAAATACCGCCAAAAAGCAGGCCGCCCGCAAGCCAGCAGTCTGTAATGGCTATGCGCCCTACAGGCAGCCGCAAAGCCGCCCCTTCCCTCCCGCAAAATTGATTTCCGTGAGTACGGTATTTTCGGGGTTGGAAAAGCGCTGGATTTATGGTACAATGTTAAAAATTGGAGATTTGTGCCCTTATGGGGCAGAATGAGAGGAAAGAATGAGAACGTACCTTGTGACGGGAGGGGCGGGTTTTATCGGCTCCAACTATATTCATTACATGTTTCGCAAATATGGGGACAGTATCCGTATCATCAATGTGGATGTCCTGACGTATGCGGGCAATCCGGAGAATTTAAAAGAGGTGGAGAATTATCCCAATTATACGTTTATCAAGGCCGATATCTGTGATAAGCAGGCCATTGAGAAGATTTTTGCGGAGAATGACATCGACCGGGTGGTGCATTTTGCGGCGGAGAGCCATGTGGACAGAAGTATCCGCGACCCGGAAGTGTTTGTGCAGACCAATGTGCTGGGCACGGCGGTGATGTTAAACTGCGCGAAGGCGGCCTGGGAGCTGCCGGACGGGAGTTTTTTGGAGGGCAAGCGGTTTCTGCATGTGTCCACGGACGAGGTGTATGGTTCCCTGGAGGAGGACGGCGGCTATTTTTACGAGACGACGCCCTATGCGCCCCACAGTCCCTATTCCGCCAGCAAGGCCGGCTCGGACATGCTGGTAAAGGCTTATATGGACACCTACCATTTTCCGGCCAACATTACCAACTGCTCCAACAATTACGGGCCTTACCAGTTCCCGGAAAAGCTGATCCCCCTGATTATCAATAATGCGCTGCAGGGCAAAAAGCTGCCGGTTTACGGCGACGGGAAAAATGTGCGCGACTGGCTGTATGTGGAGGATCACGCCAAGGCGATTGATATGGTGCAGGAGAAGGGCAGGCTGTTTGAAACCTACAATGTGGGCGGCCATAATGAAAAGCAGAATATCGAGATCATCCATATCATTATCGAGACCCTGCAGGAGATGCTTGCGGCAGACGATCCCAGAAGGGCGTTTGTGACGAAGGACCTGATCACGTATGTGGAGGACCGCAAGGGGCACGACAGGCGTTATGCCATTGCGCCCGACAAGATTAAAGAAGAAATCGGCTGGTATCCGGAGACCATGTTCCGGGAGGGAATCAAAAAGACCATCGCCTGGTATTTTGAACATGAGGATTGGATGAAAAACGTGACCAGCGGCGATTACCAGAAATATTATGCACAGATGTACAAGGACTGACGCAGGGGTGGAGGTTTTTTCATGAAAGGTATTATTCTGGCCGGGGGTTCCGGAACCCGCCTGTATCCGCTGACCAAGGCGATTTCCAAACAGATCATGCCGGTTTACGACAAACCGATGATTTATTACCCGCTTTCCACGCTGATGCTGGCGGGGATCCGGGAGATCCTGATTATTTCCACGCCCAGGGATTTACCGGTTTTTGAGGATTTGTTCGGAACGGGGCAGCAGTTGGGGCTGTCGGTGTCCTATGCGGTGCAGGAGCAGCCCAGGGGCCTTGCGGACGCGTTTATCATCGGGGCGGATTTTATCGGGAAGGACAGCGCAGCGCTGGTTTTGGGGGACAATATTTTTTACGGGCAGAGTTTTTCCAGGGTGCTGCGCCAGGCGGCCGAGCGGGAAAAGGGCGCGACGATTTTCGGCTATTTCGTGCGGGATCCGAGGGAATACGGCGTGGTGGAGTTTGATGAAAACGGAAAGGCGCTCTCCATAGAGGAAAAGCCCGCCCATCCAAAGAGCAATTACGCGGTTCCGGGCTTGTATTTTTACGACAACGATGTGGTGGAGATTGCCAAAAATGTCAAGCCTTCCGCCCGGGGGGAGATTGAAATCACCTCTATCAATAACGAATATCTGCGCCGGGGCACGCTGATGGTGGAGACTTTGGGCAGGGGCTTTGCGTGGCTGGATACGGGCAACCACGACTCGCTTTTGGATGCGGCGGATTTTGTGGCTGCGGTGCAGAAACGGCAGGGAATGTATATTTCCTGTATTGAGGAAATTGCGTTTCGCCGGGGCTTTATCGGCCGGGAGCAGCTTTTGCGGCTGGCGGAGCCGTTGATGAAAACCAATTACGGAAAATATCTGGTGGAAGTCGCAAACGGGTTATAGGCGGATGTGTTTGGAAACTTGCAAAGGCGGGAGAGAAGATACGGATGGGAAAGATAACGGTAGAGACATGCCCCATTGAAGGGCTGAAAGTGATTACACCGGCGGTTTTTGGGGATAACAGGGGTTATTTCATGGAAACCTATCATTATGAAGCATACCGGGAGGCCGGGATAGACCAGGTTTTTGTGCAGGACAACCAGTCGTCGTCCAAGAGGGGCGTGCTGCGGGGGCTGCATTTCCAGATACAGTATCCGCAGGCAAAGCTGGTACGTGTGCTGCGGGGACAAGTCTTTGACGTGGCGGTGGATTTACGGGAGGGTTCCCCCACCTTTGGACAGTGGTACGGCGTGTTATTGTCCGAAGAGAACAAGAAGCAGTTTTTTGTGCCGCAAAATTTTGCCCACGGCTTTTTGGTGCTTTCTGATTATGCGGAGTTTGCCTATAAATGTACCGATTTTTATCATCCCAACGATGAGGGCGGTATTGCCTGGAACGACCCGGACATTGGGGTCGAGTGGCCGATACCGGAAGGCATGGAACTGATTTTCTCGGAAAAGGATAAAAAATGGCCGGGAATCTCGGAATACACGGGAAAACAAAAATGAAAAGAATGAGCAAAAAAGCGGGGATCACCATCTTCACGGCATTGATGGTGGTCCTTGGCGCGGTCATTGTCCTTTATCATAATCCGCTGGCGGACCAGCATGACGAGCGGATGAAAAAGATGATTGCCTGTATCCTGATTGGGGCCGCCATTGCCGCATTTTCAGCGCTTTACGATAAAATAACGGTGCTGCCAAAGGAATTGTACCAAAACCGCCGTCTGATCTGGAAGCTGGCAAAGAGCGATTTTAAAAAGCGGTATGCGGGTTCCTACATGGGGGCGTTTTGGGCGCTGGTGCAGCCTGTGATCACGGTTGCCATGTATTACGTGGTATTTGACCTGGTAATGAAAAGCGATCAGGGCAGGGGACCGGCAGATGTGCCCTATGTGCTGTTTTTGACGGCGGGGCTGGTGCCGTGGTTTTATTTCTCCGAGGCGCTCACCAGTTCCATGACGGCGCTTTTGGAATATAACTATCTGGTGAAAAAGGTGGTTTTTAAGATCAG
>CARDPF010000150.1 GCA_948960675.1 uncultured Eisenbergiella sp. | reverse complement strand
GGGAATGAGAACGGCAAAATAACCTGCGTCGTCTGCCATCTCCATCTCATACGTTTCCTTCCCCACACCTTTGACTGTAACAGAAACCGCCCCCGGAAAAAATGCCTGCAAAAGCGTCGCGTTTTTCTCCTCATGGGGACCGAGAATACGGTGCGGGTTATCCTCCTCGGAATAAATGACCGCCTCTATGTTAGGCCACTGCATCATTTTATAAAGCTTCTCATTCATATCTACCTCGCATTCCGCCGCACAAGCGACTATTTAATAGTATAACAAATTGCGACAGTGTAAAACATTTATCTGCCGGACAACATTTTCTATCTTATGGGAAATTGCCGTAACCGCGGCGGACATATGCCTTAGGGCGGCACTTTTTAATCAGCAGGATAGGGCGCGCAACGCCACAAGCCCACAGCCTTATTCTTCCAAGCCGTGGATCAAAAGCCCACTTAAAAGCTTTGGTTCAAACCACGTGGATTTTGGGGGCATCAGTCTCCCCGCATCCGCAACGGCAAAAAGTTCTTTCAGAGAAGTCGGACACAAAGAAAACGCCACTCCCCCCTCTTTTTGCACAAGGTACTCCAATTCTTTCACGCCTTTGTTTCCCCCCACAAAAAAAATCCGTTTGTCCATACGCGGATCCGCTATCCCCAGCACCGGCTCCAGCAAATACTTCTGTAAAAATGCCACATCCAGACCCTCCACCGGATCCTGGCTTTGATCCTCTTGCCTGCTATAAAGCCTGTACCAGCCGCCTTCCACATACATCCCGAAAATCCCCTTTTGTGCCGGCGCTATCGGCTCCCTTCCTGAAAATTCCACCGTAAAATGCCGGCTGGTTTGCGCAAGCAGCTGCTTTGTCGTCAAACCGTTTTTATCCCGCACCACACGGTTATAGTCCAAAATCTTAAGTTCCTCGTCAGGAAACAAAACCGACAAAATAAAATTCCACGGCTCTTCCCCCGTATAATCCGGATTCTCCCTTCGTTTGTTTAAGGCACAGGTAACGGCGGCGCTGCAGCGGTGATGCCCGTCCGCAATATAGAAACGGGAAACGGACGAAAATGCCTCAAAGACAGCCTCAATATCCTCCACATCCTGCACTACCCAAAGACGGTGCCGCACCTGATCCTCCCTGACAAAATCATAGATGGGCGGCTGGCTCTCCCTGATCTGCGCAACGATCTGCGAAATCTCTTCCCGCGCCCGGTATGCCAAAAATATGGGACCGGTCTGCGCCCCACAGGCCTGCACATGACACACCCGATCCGCCTCCTTGTCCGCCCTGGTATTCTCATGACGGCAGATTGTCCCCTGCAGGTAATCGTCCACGCAAGTCAGCGCCCCGATTCCTGTCTGGCTTCTTTGGTCTGACGACAACTCATAGACATAAAACCCGGGCAGTTCATCCTGCACAAAATATCCCTGCGCAATACGGTCCCTTAACAGGCGGCCCGCTTTTTCGTAAATATTTTCCCCTTCTTTGGCTACGGTTTCAGGAAGATCCACCGCCAAAAAAGAAAGGGGTTCTTTCCCCACAATTCTACCGGCCTCCGCCAACGACACCACATCATAAGGAAGGGCCGCTATTTTGTCCTCATATCCTTCCCTCGGCCTGATCGCCCGAAACGGTCTGATTTCTGCCATTTTCCCCCTCATTCTATTGCCCGTAAATAGTAACCCAGAGGGCAATCAAGTCATTACTATCTCTATTTTACATTTTGACAGAACAATACGCAAGTGTTAAAATGAGTTATGTACAAAATAAATATAACCGTTCGTAACAGTTCAGGCCAGGGCTTTGCACCTGCTGCAAAGCCCGTGAGAATGTGTGAATTCAGCCAGATTTGGTAACAGTGAAGCCATAGGCTGAACTGTTGCAAATATGAAGAAAAGGATGGACAGGCAAATGGCAATGAGTAAAGAGGACCGGGCTTTTTTGGACCGCATCACCGGCTATGCAAACGAGGTTATGCCCGATCTGGATCCCCAGAAAACCCAGGTTTCCGTACAGCTTGAGAAAATGAAACCCATTTTTGAGCAGATCGCCAGAGAACAGAACGTGGCCGTGGAGGACATTTTTATCCGCTACATGGATTTGGCCAATGAGGCCTTTGTGGAAAGCGACCGCAAAGTGCAGGAGGCCATGGCGGATTTGGCGGATAATGACGCGGTTTTGCGTTTTGACGCCCGGGGATAACGGCATAAACGGGAAGGAATGAAAAAGCGCCAAAACCGCTTTTCTTCCTTCCCGTTTGATCATTCCAGAAGGCATGTTCGAAAAATGCCCTGAAAGACTTTTTATTTCACCACCCGGACCCGGAACACGCCGTCGATGGTTTTGAGCTGGTTTACAATGCTCTCGTTTGCAGGCGCTTCCAGATCCAGCATCGTATACGCCACATCCCCTTTGGACTTGTTCATCATGTTTTCGATGTTGATGTTATTCCAGCCCATGACCGAAGTAAACTTCGCGATCATATTGGCAATATTTTTATGGAAAATCACAAGTCTGGAAGCGGAAGTGCAGATTCCCATATCGCAGTCCGGATAATTGACGCTGTGGGAAATCGTCCCATTTTCCAAGTAGTCTTTGAGTTCCTTGACCGCCATCACCGCGCAGTTTTCCTCGGACTCTTCCGTGGACGCGCCAAGGTGTGGAATCACAATGCATCCGGGCTGTCCAGCCGTTTTGGGATTGGGGAAATCGGACACATACCTCCTGATTTTACCGGCCTGTACGCCCGCCAGCACGGCATCCTCATCCACCAGCAAGTCCCTGGCAAAGTTAAGCAGCACCACGCCGTCTTTCATGCGTCCGATTGCCTCCTGGTTGATCATCCCCTTGGTAGCGTCCATGAGGGGCACATGAATCGTAATAAAGTCACACTGCTCATAAATCTCATTCACATCCAGCACATGTCTGACATCACGGCTCAAATTCCAGGCGGCGGCAACGGATACATAGGGATCATAACCATACACTTCCATCCCCAGATGCCGGGCCACGTTGGCAACCTTTACGCCGATGGCCCCAAGCCCAATGATTCCCAGCTTTTTCCCCATCACCTCCGTGCCTGCAAAGTGCTTCTTTTCCTTTTCCGCATCCTTTGCGATGTTGGCATCCTCCCGGTTTTTTTTCACCCAGTTAATGCCCTCCACCACATCACGGCTGGCTAACAGCATGCCGGCAATGACCAGTTCCTTCACCCCGTTGGCGTTGGCCCCGGGGGTATTGAAAACCACAATGCCTTTTTGCGCGCACTTATCCAAGGGAATATTATTGACGCCCGCGCCTGCCCTTGCAATCGCCAGTACATTATCGGGCAGTTCCATGTCGTGCATGGCAGCGCTCCTGACCAAAATCCCGTCTGCCTGATGCATATCCTCCGTTTTTACGTAATCCTTTGTAAAATTATCCAGCCCGGTTTTCGCTATCGGATTTAAACATAAATAGCGGTACATATTTTCTCCTTTCCGCCTCAAAGGTTTTCCCCTTCAAATTTCCCCATAAAATCCACCAGCGCCTCTACGCCTGCAATGGGCATTGCATTGTAAATGCTGGCGCGCATGCCGCCCACGCTGCGGTGGCCTTTCAAATTCTCAAGACCGGCTTCTTTTGCCTCTTTTACAAATTTTGCATCCAGCTGGGCATTTCCCGTGACAAAAGGAACGTTCATCAGGGAGCGGTCCTGCCTGCGGACGGTTCCCAAAAAGAGCTTGCTCTTGTCCAAAAAGTCATACAAAATTTTGGCTTTCTTCTCGTTATATTCCTTCATGGCTTCCAGTCCGCCCTGCGCTTTGAGCCACCGGAATACCTTGCCGCAAATATAGATTCCGTAAGCCGGAGGCGTATTGTACAAAGAGCCCGCATCCGCGTGGGTTTTGTAGCGCAGCATGGTGGGCGTACCCGGCAATACGTCCTGTGTAATCAAATCCTCCCTGATAATCACGATGACAACGCCCGCAGGCCCTATGTTTTTCTGCACGCCGCCGTAGATGACGCCGTACTTGGTCACATCCACCGGTTCGCTCAAAAAGCAGGAGGAAACATCCGCTACCAGGGTTTTCCCTTTGGTATTGGGGAGCGTCTTAAATTTGGTTCCGTAAATCGTATTGTTTTCACAAATATATACATAATCCGCATCTGCATCAATGGGAAGATCCGAGCAGTCCGGTATATAGGAAAACGTCTGATCCTCGGAGGATGCCACCGCCCTGGCTTTTCCGTACATACACGCTTCCTGGTAAGCCTTCTTTGCCCACTGTCCCGTAATGATGTAATCGGCCACACCGTTTTTCATCAGATTCATGGGAATCATGGAAAACTGCTGACTCGCGCCTCCCTGCAAAAACAAAACCTTATAGTTGTCCGGAATCTGCATCAGGTCCCGCAGGTCTTGTTCCGCATCCCCGATGATCGTCTCAAACGCCTTGGAGCGGTGGCTCATCTCCATCACGGACATCCCGCAGCCCCTGTAGTCCAGCATCTCTGCCGCCGCTTCCCGGAGCACCTCCTCCGGAAGCATGGCAGGCCCTGCCGAAAAATTATATACTCTCGCCATTTTTCCCTCATTTCCGCACAGCCAGTCTAGGCAACCCAAACTGCCGCGCTGCTGCTTTTCTCGTAACTACGAAACCATAACTTTTCCTGCACCCTCATTCTTTTTGGGCAAGGTCATCCCCATCAAACACCTCGCTGATGGCCGCCCCTGCCGGAACCATGGGAAATACCTTATCATCCTTGGGGATCACACACTCGATCAGCACCGGCTTTTGCAGCGCGATGGCTTTTTCGATGGCCGGCGCCACCTCCTCTTTTTGGGTCACACGGATGGCCATACACCCAAGGCCTTCCGCAACCTTGCAGAAATCCACCGCATCCTCCAATACCGTCTGGGAATAGCGCTGCCCGTAAAACAGGGTCTGCCACTGGCGCACCATCCCCAGCACATGGTTGTTGATGACAATCTGGATCACCGGAATATGGTAGCGGCTGGCCGTGGCCAGTTCGTTCATATTCATGCGGAAGCATCCGTCGCCCGCGATATTGACACAGATTTTTTCCGGCCTTCCCATTTTCGCACCGATACAAGCCCCCAGTCCGTAGCCCATGGTGCCAAGTCCCCCCGAAGAAAGGAAAGTCCGGGGCTTTGTATAATGATAAAACTGTGCCGCCCACATCTGGTGCTGCCCCACATCGGTAGTTACCAGCGCTTCCCCTTTTGTAATGCGGTCCAGCTCTTCCATCACATAAGGGCAGCTTAATTGGGAATCGTCATATTTCAAAGGATATTTCTCCTTCAGTTCCCGGATATGGGCGGTCCATTCCGGATGGGAGGACTGCCCCATGCGTGCGTTCAACTCGGTGAGCACACATTTCAAATCGCCCACCACCGCCACGTCTACCTTGATGTTTTTGTTGATTTCCGCTGCGTCGATGTCGATGTGCAACACCTTTGCCCGGCTTGCAAATTTGCTGGCATTTCCCACCACACGGTCGGAAAACCGCGCGCCAAGCGCCACCAGCAGGTCACACTCGCTCACGCCCAGGTTGGAGGCTTTCGTCCCATGCATACCGATCATCCCCGTGTAGAGCGGATCATATCCGTCATACGCGCCCTTGCCCATCAGTGTATCGCAGACAGGGGCGTCCAGCTTTTTGGCAAACTCGCGCACCTGCCCTGCCGCACCGGACAAAATCGCACCGCCTCCCAGATAAATGAACGGCTTTTTGGCGTTTTGGATCAGTTCCAGCGCCTTTTTGATGTCCTCTTGCGTATAGCGGTTAATCACCTCCGCTTCCTGTAGCTTTTGCGGTGCAAACTCGCAGGTATTGGCCGTCACATCCTTTGTCACATCCACCAGCACTGGGCCTGGCCTGCCGGATTTGGCAATCTGGAACGCTTTGCGGATGGTCTGCGCAAGAATATGGACATCTTTTACAATATAGCCGTGCTTGGTAATCGGCATGGTCACACCCGCAATATCCACCTCCTGAAACGTATCCTTTCCCAAAAGCGGCAGATTTACGTTGGCCGTGATGGCCACCATCGGCACACTGTCCATATAAGCGGTGGCAATCCCCGTAACCAGATTGGTGGCCCCAGGACCGCTGGTGGCCATGCAGACGCCGACCTTTCCCGTAGCCCTGGCATAGCCGTCCGCCGCGTGGGCCGCCCCCTGCTCATGGGAAGTCAAAACATGGAAGATCTCGTCGCTGTGTTTGTAAAGCGCATCGTATACATTTAAGATCGTACCTCCCGGATACCCGAAAACCGTATCCACACCCTGCTCCTTGAGGCATTCCACAATGATTTCCGCACCTGTTAATACCATATGTTTCTTCCTCCGATTTTCTACTATAGGCTGCCTGCGTCTTATTTTTTGATTTCCAAAATCGCCCCCCGGTTGCCGCTGGTCACCATCTCCCGGTACCGTGCCAGATATCCGGTTGTCACCTTGGGCTTTCTTGGCTGCCAGTTCTGTCTCCTCTTTTCCATTTCGGCATCGGAAACCTTTACATCCAGCCTGTTATTGGGAATGTCGATGCTGATGATATCCCCCTCCTCTACCAGCGCAATCGGACCGCCCACCGCCGCCTCCGGGGAGACATGGCCGATGGAAGCGCCCCTGGAAGCGCCGGAGAATCGTCCATCCGTGATCAACGCCACGCTGGATCCCAGCCCCATCCCCGCAATCGCGGAGGTAGGATTTAACATTTCCCGCATGCCGGGGCCGCCTTTTGGTCCTTCGTAACGGATCACGACCACGTCCCCGGCCACAATCCTTCCGCCCTTGATGGCCTCAATGGCGTCCTCCTCACAGTCAAATACCCGCGCCGGACCCTCGTGCACCATCATCTCGGGAACCACCGCGCTGCGTTTTACCACACCGGTATCCGGCGCCAGGTTTCCTTTGAGCACCGCGATACCGCCCGTCTGGGAATAGGGATTCTCCACCGGACGGATGACCTCGGGATTCTTATTGACACAGCCTGCAATATTCTCCCCTACGGTTTTGGCCGTAACCGTCATCAGATCCGTATGCAAAAGCCCTTTCTTGTGCAGTTCGTTCATGACCGCATAAACACCCCCGGCCTCATTCAAATCTTCCATATAAGTCGGGCCTGCCGGGGCCAGATGGCACAAATTCGGCGTTTTGGCGGAAAGCTCGTTGGCAATCTCCATATTCAGTTCCACACCGGCCTCATGCGCGATGGCAGGCAGATGCAGCATGGAATTGGTGGAGCAGCCCAGCGCCATGTCAACGGTCAGTGCATTCATAAACGCATCCTTTGTCATGATATCCCTGGGCTTAATGTCCTTTTCCACCAGTTCCATAATCTGCATGCCCGCATGCTTGGCCAGACGGATCCGTTCGGAGTACACTGCCGGAATGGTTCCGTTGCCCTTTAATCCCATTCCCAGCGCTTCCGTAAGACAGTTCATGGAATTGGCGGTATACATACCGGAGCAGGAACCGCAGGTGGGACATACCTTTTCCTCAAATTCGGCCAAATCCTCCAGGGTCATCGTACCCGCCGCCACGGAGCCCACCGCCTCAA
>CARDPF010000149.1 GCA_948960675.1 uncultured Eisenbergiella sp. | reverse complement strand
CGACCACCGAGATCTACACTCTTTCCCTACACGACGCTCTTCCGATCTGGGCCTTAAAACCTGTTTCACTTTTCGGGCAGCTTTTCTCCACAGGGGAATTTTTCCGATTTTAAGGATATCGGCAGTATAAAACCAACGGATGGGGGCAGGTAACGACATCCGTTTGCGATTGCTGCGCATGGTTTCTTGGATAAACCGGTAAGTCGGTATAAGGTATGGCAGGATTTCATGGTAATGCATTTTTCTGGATAGTTTTCTCAATTGCTTTTTATCAAAGGAAAAACCGAAAGTATGGGGGCTGTAGCCTTCCGCATAGATACCAAGAATGGTTCTCCAGCATTTTTCACAATTACAGCAATTAGAGCCGCCGGCGGATTCCCAGCAGACCCGCAGGGAAATCTTTTGACCGGTTTGTTCATAAAAATGTGTGATATGATGGATTTTTTCCTGTCTTGTGTAAGAATAGCCGTCGTGAATGACCTGTGCGCCGCAAAAGCGCATGCGCCCCTCTATTGTCGGGTCGGAAGCGCAGGTTGCTTTTCCCTTATCCGCCGGGGTAAAGGAGGAGGCAAAATAGACCGTCTTTTTCCCAAGCGCATACAGCGCCGGCGCAGCGTGTCCGACAATACCGATTCCATGCTGGAATCCGTGCCACCAGTTGTCTTTGCAGGCGGCGACATATTCCGATAAAACGCGTTCCTGCAAAAAGTAGCGGAAGTTGGACCGGATGGTAACGCAGTCGGTTTGGAAAGCAAGGGCAGTCTGTTTTAAATGCGCTTCCACCCGCTGCCAGCCACTTTCGTCTTCCAACGTGACGTCAGAGCCCCATATGGTCAAAAGGGTAGGGTGCTCCCCGGCGTGGGCAATTAGGGTTTGGAAGGCATCTACACCGCCGGAGAAAAAAGCAATTGCACCTGCTTGGTTTTTTGGTGCATATGTTGCGATTTCCCGTACGGTCAGCCGGCCGCCAAACGGCATACCGGGATACATATCTTCATATCCCTTTTTAAAATCCGGAATGCTTTCCCAAAAATCCCGGTCACAAACAGGGACGGTGATCTCTGCATCACAAACCCATGCCATGGGCAGAAGATTGGCCAGAAGCGGAACCATGGCCACACCTGCCGGGACTTTTGAAATGTCCATGTCGTATGTAATTTGAAAAGCTTCCTGTTCTGCAAAAGCTTCTTTCCAGGGACCGGTAATATGATAGGTAAAAAAGATGCCGTTATTTTTCACACAGGGAAGTTCAATCGTTATGGTGTTTTTGCTCATACTGACTCCTGTCCGCCCACCGGCGGCAATTGTTTTTTCCCGGAAGGTTTCCCCTTCCCATGAGTAAGGATAGGAGGGGGGAAAATTTTTTTTGCATGTCCAAAAGCCGGTACTCCTGTTGGCTGTCCGTATCCAGCTGTTCCAGCAATGGCCCCATTTTTAGGGGGCTTTTTAGATAGTGCAGATAGGGATTATCCCGCAGCCATTGATAAACCCCTTGCACTTTGCCGTTGCGGTTGCCAAAGGCGATGCAGGGGGTGGCCGTAATAGCCGAAAAAATCATGCCATGTAACCTGTCCGTGACCACCAGACGCGCCTGCGCAAATTGAAGAAGCTTGTAATAGACCGCTTTTTCACGGTGTTGGGGTAAAATTTGCTGTTCTGCCACGGTATCGGTCTGCACAATTTCCCAAAAGGGATATTTTTGCCGTAAAACGTCCAGAATATACTGGTACTCCGTGGGGGAAAGCTTTTGTTCCCGGTCCTTTCGCATACAGAGCAGAATCCTGTTACGGTCTTGGGGAAAACTGCACAGCGGCGTAAGTATGGTTACCATATCCGGAACAAGCAAAGTGCGGACTTTTGGCATATGGGTGCGCATAAAAGCATAGCTTGCCTTTTCCCTGACAAAAAGCGTCAAATCCGGATGGGAATCATAAATCTTTTTGGACGCTTCAAAAAAATCCAGTCCTTCTTTGGTGGAAAGGTCAAAGGTCACGGTTTGGGGAAACACTATGACCTTATGTCTGCCAAAAGCCCTGAGCAGCCTTCGGAACAGATATTCTTCCTCCGGCCATATGTTTCCCAAATAGCCGCCGCCGTGGATGAGAATGGTGTTGCCCTTAGGCGTCACACGGGCATAAAGCTTTTCATGTCCGCTGATTTGTCTGCCGGTCAGTTCG
Source organism: uncultured Eisenbergiella sp. (assembly GCA_948960675.1). Lineage (GTDB taxonomy): Bacteria > Bacillota > Clostridia > Lachnospirales > Lachnospiraceae > Gallintestinimicrobium. Next base: position 5,421 of record CARDPF010000149.1, on the reverse strand, counting down.
GTGCATGATAATTTGTGGTTGTGTAACAACTGCAGTTCTGCCAATACAATGGCGTGATCCCCCAAATTTCCGTGTACCGGGGTGTTGACAAGACAAATAGGCTTCTTGCGGCATTGAAAAGTGTATTGCAGCAGTGCCCGGACGGTTTTTAAGCGCCGTATCGCTTTTTCCTTGTGGGGCAAAAATGCAAAATAGGTGGAAGGGGAAATAAATTTTATGCGCTCCAGCCATTTTTTTTGGCCGATACAGGAAAAATAAGCCTCTCGAAACATGGCGTCAATCTCCTCTATCCTGGCTGATTCCTCCGGGCTGGATGCATGCAGCCCGCTCCTTATGGCAATATATTTTTCCCGTATCAAAACACCTAAACCGGGATACAAATCTTTCAAATGATGTTGTTTATAAAACAGATAGCGGACATAAAGTCCCTCCACATCGTCAAGACGGCTGACCGGACAGGAGGCGTGCATGATGCTGTCATTCCGCTGTACATAAAAATAGAGGGGGGCGCTGGTGGTAACAACTTTCTTACAGAGAAATAAAAGTTCATGAATTATATAGCTGTCCTCATAAAGCTTTCCCTGCGGATACCGGATGGCGCTAAACAGGGATTTGCGGTACAGCTTATTCCATGACATGACGTAATACCACCATTTGGGCTCCCCTATTTTTTGCAGCGCCTGTTTGGTATCCAGAATTTCGTCTTTTAGGGGCGAATCGTCCGGCAGGACGGTTTCCCCTTCATCTGCGTAAAAGAAGCTGCAGATGGCCAGGTCGGCATTGGCCGATGCCAAAAGGCTTTGCAGCTGCGCATACATGTCGGGTGCAATATAATCGTCGCTGTCAACAAAGCCGATAAAGTCCCCTTTGGCGGCAGAAATGCCGGTATTGCGGGCAGCGGACAGCCCCTGGTTTTTCTGGTGGATCACGTGAATCCTGTCATCCCTTGTAGCATATTCATCGCAAATTTGCGGGCAGCGGTCTGGGGAGCCGTCATCAACGAGAATGATTTCCAAATCCGGATAGGTTTGGCACAGAAGGCTGTCCACACATTTCCTGATATATTTTTCCACTTTATAAACCGGAACAATGACGCTTATGGTGGGCATTGTGATTACTCCTAAGCAATGGTGTGTTATACACACATATTTTATTCCCGCGAGCAATGGGGAGAATAGCCATGCTTGCAGCGGGGGCTTTGGTTTATTGTAGCGCAAATTTAGGGTTTTGTATACTGTGTATTTTTGTGTATACAATAAGCGGGTAACAGCTTGCCAGCAGTTCTGCCTTGCCTAAACTGTCATTTTGGGATGGGATTGATATTAATTGACGAAAGAAATATTTAGTTGTATAGTAAAACTGGAATTTTATTAAACACGCCTTAAAGGAAATTGCGACAGCGTAGATCTGAATTGTCTATGACAAGGGACTGCTTGCAGCGGGGGCTTTACAGCGATTTGTGTCAACGGCTTAAACGTAGCAGAATGTTGGTAGGTTGATACATATACGACAGTTTTCAATTATATATTTACGCCCGCTAAGGCGGGCAGGAAGGTTCCTATGAATTTTCACAAAATGATAAGTCAAGTTATGAAATTGTGTTTAGCCGGAATGTTGGCTTTTATGCTGCTGAATTTGTTTTCCATATTTTATTATTGTCCTGTGACGCGCGTGAACCAACCTAATGGGGCAACGCAATATTCCCGCATCCCCAACAGGTTACATACGCACTGCAGGGAGGGGCACGGAGCGGGGTTGAAAAATGGGGGATTAAAGCAGGTGGACGGCTATTATCCTATCATGGATTTGTCAAAATTTTGGTGCCTTACCGCATTTTTTGTGGAAGTCGGTTGCACATTGGGACTTGCTTATGTGGGAAATAATCCGTTTATATATTTTCAATTTTGAAAAATCAGCAGGGAAGAACTAAACCTTATTTTCAGGAAATTTGGGATTGCCTAAAAAGTCCATACAGTGGGAAGGAAGTTTATCAACATGAAAGCCAAGACACATGGTGACGGGAATCTAAAGGAATCTATTATCAGGGAGAAAAATACCATATTGATTTACGAACTGCATCACCCGCGATGTGTGTCACAGTTTATTTGGCATATGAAAGGAATCGACCAGGAGGGGTATCAGGACGTAACGGTCAAATGGCTGGGGGAAAAGGTGTTTCCCAACGCCTGTGTGCCCATTTCCGGTATCATCCAGTATTACAAAACGGCCAGAAAGATGGAATTTCACTTTGAGATTTTGCCGGACAACTATTTGTATCAGTGCGGCTTTACCGAGCCGATATACGAAGATAAAGAAACGCTTGAAAAAGAGCGGAATCCTTTCGGGAAAATATACCGTTATAATGAAACCGGACAGGTGGCCGCTTTGACACAGGCTTATATAAACGCGATTAGCCGGCAGGTAACATGCAGCGAAGGCGTCATTAGCAGTCTGATCTGGTGTATCAACGAGGTGATGGATAACGTATTGGTGCACGGGGAGACGGATAACGGATATGTGATGGCGCAGTTTCACGAAAAAACCAAGCATGTCGCTTTTTGTGTTTTTGATGCGGGCGTTGGAATTTACAATACGATGAAGCAATCGTCCCATGCCCCGAAGCAGCCGATTGATGCGCTTTCCTTAGCGATTCAGGAGGGAGTCGGGGACGGGAAGGGGCAGGGGAACGGGTTATATGGTTTGTACCAAATCATATGTGAAAACAAGGGGCTGCTGACCATTACTTCCGGCTCGGCGTCAATGATGTTTGCCAAGGACGGAAACATCAAAAAGTTTGAACGGATTCCCTTTTTATCCCCGAAAAATAACGGAACCATCATTGATTTCCAGCTGGATTTGACGAACGAGGTGAATATCCGGCAGGCATTTAAAAGCATCGGCGGCTTTGACGGGTTCGATATCCGTCTGGATGATATGTGGCAGGAGGATGACACCGTTTTATACAAGGTTTATGAAAACTGCCGGGGAACGGCCACAAGGGAAGCCGGGTTTGAACTCAGAAACGACGTACAAAATATATTAAAACGTTTGCAGGCGCCAATGATACTTGATTTTTCGGATGTGAAGACGGTTTCCTCTTCTTTTATAGATGAGTTTATTTCCAAGATGGTGATTTCCCTGGGTGTGGTAGAATTCAATGGGTTGATTCGGATAAAAAATATGAATGAAACCGTGCGCTTTTTGTGTAACAGGTCTACCTATATGAGGATTCATGAAGAATGGGAAAAAATTATGGACCGGAAGACGGTGTAGAAAGGGATTAGCAGGCTATGGCAAGGAAGCTTGAGTCCATGGCTAAACGAAATGACATTGATCTTTGGACTGTTACCCTGCCAATTCTTAAACAAAAATAAATTCCACTCCGCCGATTGCCTTTTTTTACGGGGAATGGTAGAATAGGAAACAGTTATGGGAAAAATGCGGCAGGCTTTTGGATGCCGCCTGCAAATATTTTTCAGGAAAGGAAGTTTTTCTATATGAACAGGAGCAGACGCAACAGGTTGAAGTGGAAGCTGCAGAAGTATGCGATCCCCAATCTGACGATGTACCTGATAATCTGTTACGGTATCGGGTATTTGCTGCAGATGGTTGCCCCAACCATTTTTTTCTATATGACCCTGGATCCGTACCGGATTCTTAGGGGACAGATTTGGCGGCTTGTGACCTGGGTACTGATTCCGCCGGAAAGTTCCAACCTTATTTTTGTGCTGATCATGTTATATTTGTACTATTCCCTGGGGAATTTGCTGGAGCAGATTTGGGGAACCTACAAATACAACCTGTATATTTTTTCCGGCATACTGTTCACAATCGTAGGCGCTTTTGTGCTGTATCTGTATTGTGTGATACAGGGGGCGATGCCAACGGTCACACCCGGTCTTTATGTTGTTGGCGGTGACGGTTTGGTATATTTTGGACAATTTTCCACTTACTATATCAACATGTCCATCTTTTTGGCATGTGCGGCCAGTATTCCCAATGTACAGGTGCTTTTGATGTTCCTTTTCCCGATCAAGGTAAAATGGCTGGGTATTATTTACGGGATCATGCTGGTGGTAAACTGTATACAGGGCGGCATTTCCACCTGGATTGTGATCGGCTTTTCCCTGCTCAATTTTATCATCTTTTTCATTCAGTCCAGGGGGAGAATGCAGCTTTCCCCGGGGCAGGTGAAGATGCGACACGAGTTTAAAAGAAAAATGCGTTCGGCGGAATTTGAGTACCGGGGCGTGACCAAGCATAAATGTGCGGTCTGTGGCAGGACGGAACAGGATGGGGACGATCTGGAATTCAGGTTTTGCTCCAAGTGTAACGGCAATTATGAATATTGCCAAAACCATTTGTTTTCCCATGAGCATGTGAAATAGGCGTGGATAGCTGCCATGGGCGGGGAGGATGTATGGGACAGGAAGCTGCGTTTTCCAAAACGCTGGAGGAGATTTGCAGTCTGGCCAGAAGGCAGGGCAACCGGATTGCAAAGCAGCAGGTGATAACACAATTTGACATGGCAAAGATTGCCATGGAGGAGAACCAGCTTTCCATGGTGTATGAATACCTGGCTTCCAAGCATATCGGCCTTGGGGAGTCCGGGGAAGCTTTGGAGGAACTTTCGGGGGAGGAGGCCGATTACCTGGAGGAGTATTTGCAAAGTCTGGGGGATTTCGGGGAGTTGGCGGACCAGGAGAAGGAGGCCGTCATCCTTTCGGCCATGGCACAGGATCCGGATGCCAAGAAGCGCATGATTGTCCTGTTTTTGCCCAAGGTTGCAGAGATTGCCAAGCTGTATGCCGGACAGGGCGTCTTTTTGGAGGATCTCATCGGGGAGGGAAATCTTGCGCTGGCCATGGCGGTGGAAATGCTGGACGGCGCAGAAAATGCCGTGCAGGCGGAGGGCATGGCGGCCAGTATGATCATGGAAGCCATGGAGACCTATATCCAGCAAAATGTGCAGGAGAAAAGTACCGGGGAAAAGCTGGCTGGCAAGGCCAACGACGTGCTGGATTGTGCCAGGGAAATGGCAAAAGCGCTGGGGCGCAAGGTAACGGTACAGGAACTTGCCGACGAGACCGGGATGACAATGGGCCAGATTTTGGAAGCGGTCCGGATTACGGCCAACCATATAGAATTTTTGGATACGAAGGAATCGGTTTGATGGCGGAGAATGATTTTAAGTATATCGTACAGAGTTTTGGGGATTTCTATATCGGGGCCAGATGGACCTACGGGGAAATGCTGGTAAATGAGGACATGCCTTTTAAATGGAAGGCGGTTGTCAGACACTATCTGTTAAAGGACGTGGCGCCGGACACCAGGATGGAGGATCACATTTTTTTCATGAACGAGCAGGATTTTGCCTATGAGACGTTAAAAGAACTCAAGGCAAAGTTTAAGATGAGCGTC
>CARDPF010000148.1 GCA_948960675.1 uncultured Eisenbergiella sp. | reverse complement strand
GAGCTTAAAATATCATGAGAGAACAGTATGAGTCGCTGGCGGCCCACGATTTAAAGGAGATTGCTAAGAACAGGGGGATCAAGGGCGTCTCCGCAATGAAAAAGGCGGCGGTGATTGAAGCGATGCTTGCCTTAGACGAGCAGGAGAAGGCAGGGAAAGAAAGGGAAGAAAAGGCGAATGAGGAAAAGGTATCCCCCACAGTAGCACAAAAGGAAGAGGCGCATGTCCGGGAGCAGGCGGACTATACGCCGGCTCACACGAGGAGAAAAGAGGCGGGCCGCGCACGTTCCGACAAAAAGGAAGGGGAGAGCGCAAGGCGGCACGGGGAGTTCAGGGAGGAAAACAGGCAGGCGGGCGCAGAGAAGCGGGATGGAACTGCAAAGCCGCAGGGCGAGGGGAACCAAGAAGCGGCAAGGAGGACGGAGCCTGAGGGGCGGGAGCCGGTTCATGGCAGGAACGAGGAGGCCGCCCATGAAGGAAGGGGCCAAAGGCCGGAGGGGGCAAACCGGGAATACCGCCAGAATCCGAAGGGAGATAACGCAAAAGGGGATAATCCAAACCGCAGCGCGTTTGGCAGAAATGCGGATACCCGCTATAACAGTCCTTACAATAGGGGGACGGCGCCTGTCACCAGCGCGGATGAGGACAAGTTTCCGGCAGAGTTGGACAGCGGTATCACGGTGAGCGGCATTTTGGAGGTAATGTCGGACGGATACGGTTTCATCCGTTCAGCCAATTACCTGCCCGGTGAAAATGACGTCTATGTGGCGCCCAGCCAAATCCGCCGCTTCGGTTTAAAAACCGGGGATATTTTGGAGGGGAATACCAGGGTCCGCACCCAGAACGAGAAGTTTTCTGCGCTTTTGTATGTCAAGACCATCAACGGCTATACCACCGAGGTGGCGATGCGCAGGCAGAATTTCGGGGATATGACGCCCATTTTCCCGGACAGCCGCCTAAAACTGGAGCGCTACGGTTCTTCGGTGGCTATGCGGATTATGGATCTGTTAAGTCCCATCGGCAAAGGGCAGAGGGGCATGATCGTTTCCCCGCCCAAGGCCGGTAAGACCACGCTGTTAAAGGAAGTGGCACAGGCGGTGAAGCGCAATTATCCGGATATGCACCTGATCATACTGCTGATTGACGAGCGTCCGGAGGAAGTGACGGATATGCGGGAGACCGTGGAAGGGCCGAATGTGGAAGTGATTTATTCGACCTTTGACGAACTGCCGGATAACCATAAACGGGTGTCCGAGATGGTGATTGAGCGGGCGAAGCGTCTGGTGGAGCACAAAAAGGATGTCATGATTTTGCTGGACAGCATCACGAGACTGACCCGGGCGTATAATCTGGTGGTTCCCCCCAGCGGCAGGACACTGTCCGGCGGTATCGACCCGGCGGCCCTGCATATGCCCAAGCGGTTTTTCGGTGCGGCCCGCAACATGCGGGAAGGCGGCAGCCTGACCATTTTGGCTACCGCACTGGTGGATACCGGCTCCAAGATGGACGATGTGATTTATGAGGAATTTAAAGGGACGGGCAATATGGAACTTGTGCTGGACCGCAAGCTTTCGGAAAAACGGCTCTTTCCCGCCATTGATATTCCCAAAACCAGTACCAGAAGGGAGGATTTGCTGCTGAGTGCCGAAGAGATGGAGGCAATCAATATCGTGCGACGCGCGCTCAACGGCATGAAGTCGGACGATGCGGTAGACAAGGTGCTGGATTTGTTTGCAAAAACCAGAAGCAATGCGGAGTTTGTGCAGACAGTGAAAAAAATGCGGTTTATTTGACAGTTTTTATTTCGCAACAGTTTAGCCGAAGGCTAAACTGTTGCGAAGATGCACACAACACGCGATGAAATCGCGTGTTGGTGCGTGAAGCCCTCGCAAAATCGCGCACAAGGCACGATTTTGACTTCGCGGGATTATGGCTGAACGGTAACTCTATTTCCATTTTTTTAGGGAAAAAAGGCTTGCATCGTTTGGGTTCCTGTGATACAATAAAAAAGCTGTTTGTAGGATATACGGGCAGTCGGTCGTAAGACCTGGCGGATGGGATTAACGGGTTGCTGTTTTGTGGCAGCGGGATAAACAATATTTTGAATGAGGTGAAAGAACATGAAAGAGGGTATCCATCCTAACTACTATCAGGCAACGGTAACATGTAACTGCGGCAATACATTCGTGACCGGCTCAACCAAGCCTGAGTTGCACGTCGAGGTATGTTCCAAGTGCCATTCCTTCTACACCGGCCAGCAGAAGACTGCACAGGCCCGCGGACGTATTGATAAATTCAATAAGAAGTATGGTGTGGAAAGCAAATAAGAAGTGCTTAAGGTTGAGGTTTTTTGTAAATCTCAACCTTAATTTTATCTTAATAGGAAATTGCGGCGGCGATTTGTTGTCTGGAGAGATATATGGCTAAGAAAAAGAGAAAAAAATGCTATTGCGGCATCGGGGGACAGGCGGTGCTGGAAGGCGTCATGATGAAAAACAAGAACCGCTATGCGGTGGCGGTGCGCAGGCAGGACGGTTCCATCACGGTCAAGGCGGAGGAGTATCAGGGCAGCCGGATGGTGGACCGGGTAGCGAAAATCCCCTTTGTACGGGGTGTGTTTAATTTTGTGGATTCTTTGGTGCTGGGGATGAAAACCCTGTCCTGGTCGGCACAGTTTTACGAGGAGGAACCGGACCGTGAGGGGGAGGGACAGGAAGAAAATGGGGCAAAAGAAGCCGGGAGCGGGAGTGCGAAGCTGGTGACGGGCGCTACCGTGGCTTTTTCCATTGTGATGGCAGTGGCTATTTTTATTGTCCTGCCGTACTATTTGAGCACCCTGTTTTCCGCGTATGTCCGCAACGCTTCCCTGCTGGCGATTTTGGAGGGGGTACTGCGTATCCTGATTTTTCTGGGATATGTACTGGCGATTTCGGCCATGAAGGATATCCGCAGGGTTTATATGTATCACGGGGCGGAGCATAAGTGTATCAACTGTATTGAGCGGGGGCGTGAACTGAACGTGGGCAACGTGCGCCGCAGTTCGCGGCAGCACAGGCGCTGCGGTACGAGTTTTTTGTTGTTCGTCATGGTGGTCAGCGTGATTCTTTTTATGTTTATCCGGATCGGTAATCCGGTGCTGCGGCTTGCACTGCGGTTGGCCCTGGTTCCCGTGATTGCAGGTATTTCCTATGAGATCATCCGGTTGGCGGGCAGAAGCGACAATCTTTTTGTCGGGATTATCAGCGCGCCGGGGATGTGGCTGCAGAAGCTGACGACAAGGGAACCGGACGAATCCATGATTGAGGTAGCCATCGCTTCCGTGGAGGCGGTGTTTGACTGGCGCGCTTATTTGCAGGAGAATTTCGGGGAAGGGGCGCAAAACGTTTCCGGCGGCAGGCAAAAGGCTTCCAAAAAGGGCGTCCCCCAAAAAGGGCAGCCGGGTGCCAAAACGGCGGAGGGCGCAGGAAACCCATGACCTACAGGGATCTTTACGAGGAAGGGAAGCATGCGCTGGAGCGGGAGAACATTGAGGAGGCGGCGCTGGACGCAAGGCTTTTGCTGGAGGCGGTCTGCCAGACCACACGCAATGATCTTTTAGCGCACGGGGAACGTGGGGTGGAAGAAGGGAATGCTGCGCATTACAGGGAATGGATTGCCAAGCGGGGCAGTCATGTGCCTTTGCAGTATTTGACGGGCGTACAGGAATTTATGGGGCTGGCGTTTGCGGTGGATGAAAATGTATTGGTTCCCCGTCAGGATACGGAGATTTTGGTGGAGGAGGCGATGAAAAACCTCCATGACGGATACCGGATTCTGGACATGTGTACGGGCTCCGGCTGCATCTTGTTAAGCCTTTTGCACTATTCCAACGGCTGCAGCGGTGTGGGAGCCGATATTTCCGGGGCTGCACTGGAGGTGGCAAAACGCAATGCGCAAGCCCTTGGGGAAAAAGATGTCCGGTTTGTGCAGAGCGATCTGTTTGCGGATATCGAGGGAATGTTTGAAATGATTGTGTCCAATCCGCCCTATATTTGTTCGGATGTGATTGAAACCCTGACGGAGGAAGTGCGTTTGCATGAGCCCAGAGCAGCCCTGGACGGCGGTAAGGATGGGCTGGACTTTTACCGGAGAATGGCCGCAGAGTGTCCAAAACATTTGTGCGGCGGCGGTATGTTATTTCTGGAAATCGGTTACGATCAGGGCGGAGCGGTTTCGGCCCTGCTGGAGGAGGCAGGGTTTAAAGGGGTGATGGTGGTGCAGGACTATGTAGGACTGGACCGGGTCGTGTATGGATATAAGCCAAGCGTATAGGGAGTAGATCGGTATGTTTGACAAATTGGAAGGCCTTTTGATCCGTTTGGAGGAGATCATGGGCGAACTAAACGAGCCTTCGGTTACGGCAAATCAGGAACGGTTCCGGGCTTTGATGAAAGAGCAGAGCGACCTGATGCCGATTGTAGAGGCCTATCGGGAATATAAAAAAGCGAATCAGGATATCACGGACAGCCTTGCCATGCTGGAAGGGGAGGGCGACGAGGATATGCGCGAGATGCTCAAGGAGGAATTGGGCAGCGCAAGGGCAAAGGCAGGGGAATTGGAGCAGCAGCTCAAGATTTTGCTTTTGCCAAAGGATCCCAATGATGACAAGAATGTTATCGTGGAAATCCGTGCCGGGGCCGGCGGTGATGAGGCGGCGCTTTTTGCGGCGGAGATTTACCGGCTGTATGTGCGCTATGCGGAACGGCAGCGGTGGCGGGTGGAAACGATGGACGTAGAGGAAATCGGAATCGGCGGCATGAAATATGTCAGCTTTATGATTTCCGGACAGGGCGCATGGTCACGGTTAAAATATGAGAGCGGGGTACACCGGGTGCAGCGCGTGCCGGAGACAGAGAGCGGCGGACGCATCCACACTTCCACGATCACGGTGGCAATCATGCCGGAGGTGGAGGATTTTGAGATTGCCATCGACATGAATGACTGCCGCTTTGACGTGTTCCGTGCTTCCGGCAACGGCGGGCAGTGCGTCAATACCACGGATTCCGCCGTGCGGCTTACCCATCTGCCCACGGGCATCGTCATTTCCTGTCAGGACGAAAAAAGCCAGCTGAAAAATAAGGATAAGGCGTTGAAAGTGCTGCGTGCCAAGCTGTATGATCTGGAACAGCAAAAGCGCCACGATGAGGAGGCCCAGCTGCGCCGCAGTCAGGTGGGCACGGGGGACCGCTCCGAAAAAATCCGGACGTACAATTTCCCGCAGGGCAGGGTGACGGATCACAGGATCAAGCTGACCCTGTATAAAATTGATGCGATTATGGACGGCGATATTCAGGAACTCATTGATCACCTGATGGCGGCCGATCAGGCCCGCAAGTTGTGCATCTTAAATCAGCAGGCTTAAAAGCCTGATTTTATGTGGATTCCGGGGATTTACCGGCTGTGAAAGTTTGTAGACGCCTGTACAGTCGGCGTTGGAGAGGATTCAATTAGGGCTAAGAGGCGTAAAGAAGTGGATTGATTATAAGTTTGCTGTAGGTGTAAATACTCCTGCTAAAAAGAAGAATTGAGCCATGCGGCGCATTTTTTTGACTTGTGTAAAGGTGGCGGGTATGGTAAAATAATGTTCGGGATTTCAAGAGGACAAGGTGTACCACTCTACACTGATGGCGCAGTGCCGGGCAGGGTTGGTATTTCAGGTACCACACAATACAGACAAAGTCTGCGATACACGCAAAAGTAATTAAAACCCACCGAGGGCAAAATTGCAATATTTTGTCCGTGTCAGAGCAGAAGGAGTCTAAGCCTTAAGATGATATACAGAGGTGTAAAAGTGTGGACGCATACTGCTGCACCTCTCTTGATTCCTCACTTGGGTGCGTCAGTGGCGGAGGAATCCGCTGCCGGGACATTTAGAGTGGGAAGTCGGAGTTTGAAAGGACGGCGATTGGTTGTTGTACTTTTTGCAGTTCTTTTTTTTCTTGTTAAAAATTCTTAAGGAGGAGACAGGTTATGTTTTGCGTACAGAATGTAAATGTTCCAGAGGAAGGGAAAAAAGCGGTAGTATCTGGAAGAATGAAGAAGGAAGGAGGGGATGTTGTCATCAGTTCCCAAAGTAAAACCATATCGCCGCATTCAAAAAAATTGATATGTGTTGGCATTTTTGCCTCTCTTGGGATTATATTGCTTATCGTTATGTTTTTTCCTAAAAATAAAGATATTTATGTACCAGGCGTTTATAACACATCAATTGATTTGGGTGATAACGCAGTAGACATTGAAGTTACAGTAGATGAAAAAACTATTAAAAGTATTCGTATGTTTAATTATGATGAAACTGTATCTACCATGTATCCATTAATTAAACCGGCATTTGAAGATCTCGTATCCCAGATATGTGAAAGTCAGTCTTTAGAAGGTATAACGTATTCTGAAGAAAGTAAACATACCTCTATGGTATTATTAAATGCTATTAAGGAGGCTTTGCAAAAGGCAGAAAAAGCTTCGGGTAGTACCGGGGAAAATTGATAAAAAGAATATTAGGGAAGCTTTGCCATATGTAGGGATGAGTAACCGCAAGAAGTTATGATATAATAGGTAACTGTGAAAGGCATGACCACCGGTGGCATGGAAGCCCACATGAAAGAACCCTATGAAGGGGTAAAAAGATAAGAAACCGGAATGTTAATTAATGTTCCGGTTTCCTGTCTTTTCCCCTTCTTCTCACATAACAGTCACATCGGCCTCACAGGAACGCATGGCCAGAATGGTTTTCCACAGCAGATCGTCCAATTCCCAGCCGAGCATTTGGGCGCCCTTGGCGATGACGTCCCGGGAGCATCCTGCGGCGAAGGACGGTGTTTTATATTTTTTCTTTAAGGATTTAAGTTCCATATCCTGTACGCTCTTGGAAGGGCGCATCCGTGCGGCGGCGCCAATCAGCCCGGTCAGTTCGTTTATCGCAAACAATACCTTTTCCATTTCATGCTCCGGGGCAATGTCCACGGTCAGGCCATATCCATGGCTGCAGACAGCGTGAATGATACCTTCGCATACGCCGCCTTCCCGCAAAAGCTGCGGGGCCACGATGCAATGCCGGTCCGGATATTGTTCAAAGTCAATGTCGTGCAAAAGTCCTGCAATTCCCCAGTATACAGCGTCCTCCCCATAGCCTAATTCCTTCGCATACCATTTCATGCAACCTTCTACGGTCAGTGCATGCTGGATGTGAAAGGGATCCTGGTTATATTTTTTTAATAATGTAAGTGCATCCTCCCTGGAAATACCCGCTTCCATATGATTCCTCCCTTTTTGTTTTGATGGGTTTTCATTGTCCCGGATTCTAAGTCCAAAAATCCTCTTGCAAGCAATCTGTCCCGGATTTTCGATTTTTTGACCCTGATATCTTCCAAAAAGTATAACACACTTTTCCTAAAAAACAAGGGGCAGGGAGAATTCGGCCACGGAAATCAATTTTGCAGGAGGGGCAAGGCACAGGGGGATCCCGGCGGCCGGCAGGGGACGCATGGGCATGACAGGCTGCTGGCTCCCAGACGGACAAATCCCCCAAAATGCAGGATGTCCCTACAACAGGGCGCAAAACCGTACAAACGCAGTGCGTTTTTTGTGCCCTGTTGT
>CARDPF010000147.1 GCA_948960675.1 uncultured Eisenbergiella sp. | reverse complement strand
AACTATAAATTCCTTGATTTTTTAAGGAAAATCACTTGACAATATAGGGAGGGAAGTGAAAGAAATGCAAGCCGAAAAATTAAAAATCGTGGATGCGGAAACGCTGCTATCCACGCCGATGAGCAAGACCATGTTCATTGTGGACGGACTGATACCGCAGGGCGTGAATGTGCTCAGCGGCGCAAGCTTGCTAACGGCGTACCGCTCAAGCAGATTCAGGATTGGCTGGGGCATTCGGATTTCAGCACGACAGCAAATATCTATGCTCACCTTGACTACGCTTCCAAACTGTCCTCGGCGCAGGCAATGGTAAACGGAATGGTACTGCCGGAGGCGGTGGATTTCAGCAGCAAATGGACCGAAATTGCGGGCGATGGTGAAGCAAACTGATTTCGTAGGTTCGAAACAGCGAAAAGTTAAAAAATTGCTTAGTTCTTTCCAAAAAGCTGCGTGCGCTTTCCATGATTTCAAGGCAATTTTCAGAAGTGGACAAAAAAGAAAAGTCCGGCAAACCCGCTTGTTTACCGGACTTTGTGGCGGAGCGTTAGGGATTCGAACCCTAGAGACCTCTCGGTCTACAGCATTTCGAGTTTTGCTACGCAAAAACCGCCCCTCACTCCTGCATCATGTTCTCACGGAATAGTAACTCCATAACCTTTCAGCCTATCTTTCTGCCGCCGGATTCCCTGGGTTTTAGGATTGCGGGAGCGCAGCGCGCGGAACAATCCGCAGTATCATAGGGGACAAAATACCTTTTGCCCCCAACATCATGACATTATCTGCACATTGTTTAATAAGAATGTGATTCCTGATACTTTTCTGCCTGCTTTTTAAACATTTCCGCATACCTGCCGCCCCTGGCCAGCAGTTCCCCATGATTTCCCTCTTCCAAGATTCTGCCCTGCTCCATCATATAGATTTGTTCCGCCATGCGGGTGGTGGACAGGCGGTGGGATATGAAAATAACCGTTCTGTCCCTTGACAGTTCAAACAGTGTCCGGTTGAGGTTGTATTCGGATATGGGATCCAGCGCACTGGACGGCTCATCCAGAATATACGTGTGGGGATCCTTCAAAAAGGCCCTGGCTATGGCAATCTTTTGGGCTTCCCCACCGGATACCAATCTCCCGTCTTTATCATATTCCCGGAGCAGCGGGACAGAAATATCGCAAAAATTTTCTGCAATTCCCGCTTTCCCAAGGGCCTCTTTTATTGCCCCTTCCTCCTTATCGCCAACCAAACCCATTTTCACATTTTCCCCCAAACTGGCGGCATAGACCTGAAAATCCTGAAACAGGGTGCCGAAGGAATGACGGTATTCCCCTACGTCATAGTTTTTAATGTTTTTGCCGTTTAGCAGGATTTCACCCTCGGTAGGATCATATAAGCGCATCAGCAGTTTCACGAGGGTGGATTTCCCTGCGCCATTATATCCCACAATGGCTGTCTTGGTCTGTGCCTTGATTTTCATATTGATATGCCGCAGCGCCCAGACGTCACTGCCGTCATACCGGAAAGAGACATTGCGAAATTCAATGTCACCGGACAGCGCCGGTAAGGGGGCGGCGTTTTGGGGCGAGGTAATCGTCTGCTTTGTAGCCAGAAACGTCCGCAGCTTATCAGCAAACATGCCGCTTTGTACAAACTGTGAAAGAGCCTCCAGCAGGCCGCCGTACATGGAATTTAATTTCCCGACTGCGGCGATGGAAACCGATAAATCTCCCACCGAAACGGATTTTACAATGAAGATTTTATACACCAGAACAAAAATCAGGAACGCAATCGTCAAATTCCTCTATAAACAGGCGGTCAATCCTGCTCATCCGCAGTTCCTTGGCAAAGTCCGGCATATAAAAAACCCGGCTGATATATTCGTATTTTTTTACGAGGGGCATCAGGCGCTGTTCCCGGAAAAATGCAATTCTGGTTTTCAACATCCGAAACAGAAACTTCAAAACCATGGAGACTGCGGCAATTACCAAAATGATGGGATCAATCCCCAGCATGATTGCGATCACGCCCAGACATGCCAGAACATGAAGCAGTACCCGCCCCATATTGTTCACGGCCGTATAGACATGGTCCTGTGCTTCCTGTACCGTCCAGATGAAGCTTGTATAAAACCCGGCGTCATCACAGCAGCGCCGGCACTGGGATCATCTCATACACGGGGTTCAAAGTCTGTCGGGATCCCTTCCTTACGTCCGCCGCCAAAATGATAGAGCACCCGGCAGGGATTCCCCACCGCGACACAATTTGGCGGAACCGGACGGTTCACCACGCTTCCGGCGCCTATCACACTGTTTTCCCCGATGGAAACTCCCGGCAGAAGGATACAGCCTCCGCCAATCCAGACATGATCCCCGATCTCCACCGGGCGCGCATAAGTTCTGAAAAATGTTGTCCCACGCTCCCTCCAGTCCGGCACAAGACGTTCCCCGGGCAAAACCGGGTGCGAGGACGTATAAATCTGTACATTGGAGGCGATCAATACCCCGTCGCCGACCCGGATCGGTTTATTGTCCACAAAGGTACAGTTCATATTGATGATCACATCGTTCCCCAGAAAAATGTTTTTTCCGTAATCACAATAAAACGGCGTGTCGATCGCCACATTTTCCCCCATTCCTCCCAGCAGCTTCCTAAGAATAGCCGCCCTCTTTTCCGTATCCTGATACTCTGATAAATAGTAATCCCGTGTCAGTTTTCTTGCGTAGGCAATCTGTTTTAATGTGGCGTCATCCGCCGTTTCTAAAAAATCGCTTACTTCATAGTACATGATATCCCTCCTGCCGTTTGGCTTTACAGATATCATTATAATGAAGCTTTGGCCGTAATAATATCTCATTTCCGCCCTTTTGTATCACGATCCTGCCATTTTTTGCGGTATTGACCCGGCGTACAATTTGCGTACTCCCAAAAAAGCTTTCCGAAATAACTGCTGCTGCCCAAACCACAGGCATGACTGATTGCCGTAACAGACTCCTGCCCCTTTTCCAGCATCCTGCAGGCCATTTGCAAACGGTAGGATTTCATATATTCCACAGGCGTCATATGCAGGCAGTCCTGAAATACCCTAAAGCATTCCCGTTCACTTAAAAAAGCCGCCTCCGCAAGCTTTCGGACGGAAATTTTTTCGGGATAATGCTCCTGTATATAGATCATCATCATTTTTATTCTATCATTGCTTTTACTGCTTTCCCGGCCTTTTTCCAGCATCGGACGTGACAGTGCAAAGAGCATCAGCCATATTTTGGACAGCGCCTCCCGCAGTTTCATTTCATACCCAAATTCCTGTGGAGAAAAGCAAAAAGCTTCCCGGATGCATTTTAAAATTTCTTCCTGCCCGGCATTT
The DNA here is from genome assembly GCA_948960675.1 of uncultured Eisenbergiella sp. GTDB lineage: Bacteria > Bacillota > Clostridia > Lachnospirales > Lachnospiraceae > Gallintestinimicrobium. Next base: position 4,310 of record CARDPF010000147.1, on the reverse strand, counting down.
TCCGGAAACAGGGGAATCACCTCAATCTGCGGGGCCGTCACAATAGGCGCGATATACTTTTTCCCAATCCTGCTTTCCCGTTCCCCGGCCAGCAGGGACACGTCAAAAATATGAAGCAGCTGTCTGTTTTTCTCTGTCCGCGACAGCGCTTTTGTCATATGAAGCACGTTTGCGTTCACCATACCGCCGCTTCCGGCCGGAAATACCGTTTTCCCCTTTGGCGTGTAATATTCCAGGCTGCCGCTTTCCATGTAAAAAAGCTCCACCGTTTTATGCCAATGCCATGGGACAAACCGCCCTGCATATTGATCCAGTTCCGCCCGCGACGCAATATAGGGGAAATCGTCTGTAAAACCGGGAAGCAATTCCTCCTTACTCCCGTCAAAAAACGAAATGCTGCATATTTTCTCCATACCGATTCCCCCCTGCTCCATCCCAAACCGGCCGCCGCTACGCAATGTTTTTAAACTGGCTCATGTAGAGGTTGTAATAAAACCCTTTCTTTTCCAGAAGCTGCTGCGCGTTTCCCTCCTCCACGATGCGTCCGTCGTCGATGACAAAAATCCGGTCCGCTTTCTGGATCGTGGAGAGGCGGTGGGCGATGACAAAGGAAGTCCGTCCCGCCAGCAAATGCTCGATACCCTCCTGCACCAAAAGTTCCGTGTTGGTATCAATGCTGCTGGTGGCCTCGTCGAGAATCAAAATCCTGGGATTGGAAACCATGGTGCGCGCAAAGGCAATCAGCTGCCGCTGCCCAACGGACAGCCCGCCGCCGCGCTCGGTAAGCTCCGTGTCATATCCCTTTTCCAGCTGCATAATGAAATCATGGGCATTCACGGCCCTGGCTGCCGCCACAATTTCCTCGTCGGTGGCGTCCAGCTTTCCATACCGGATATTCTCCCGGATCGTGCCGGAGAACAGGAAATTATCCTGCGTCATAACCCCCATCTGCGCCCGCAGGCTTTCGATGGATACTTTTTTCAAATCATAATCGTCAATGTAAATACGCCCCTCCTGAATATCGTAAAACCGGCTGATCAGATTGACAATCGTGGTTTTTCCCGCACCGGTAGGCCCCACAAGGGCGATGGTCTCCCCGGGCCGAATCCGGAAATTCACATGACGCAGCACCTGTGTATTGCCGTCATAGGAGAAGGAGACATCCTCGAAGGTGACGTTGCCTTGGATCGGGGGCAGTTGTCCCACATCGGGCGCGTCCGTAATCTGTGCTTTCGTATCCAATATTTCAAAGATGCGCTCCGCCCCGGCAATATTGGTAATAATCTGGTTGTAAAAATTGCTCAGGTTCATGATCGGATGCCAAAACATGGAGATGTAAGAGCCAAACGCAATCAGCGTCCCCACCGACACCCGGTCGGTTCCAAGAATCATAATCCCGGTATAGTAAAGGCTGATGGTGCCGATGCCCCAGCAAATATCAATCACCGCACCGAAAGCGTCGTTTAGGCGCACCGCATGGATAAAGGAATCCCGGTGCTCATCCGTCAGCTGCAAAAATGTTTTGCGCGTCTCCTCCTCCGCCGAAAAGCTCTGGATGATCCGGATACCGGAAAGATCCTCATGCACAAAGGCATTGACGTTGGACGACTTCTTCCGGTGAATCTGCCAGCGTTTATGGGAATACACCTGAATGAACCAAATGGAAACCGCCATCAGCGGCAGGCTGATCAGGGATGCAGCCGCCAGCACGCTATCCTTGGCAAACATAATCCCCACGACGGCGCAGATCGTGATAAAATCCGGAATCAATGTAGTGACACTGTTGCTGAGCACATTTTTGAGGGAATTGATATCCCCGATGATGCGGGCCAGAATTTTCCCGGTGGGCCTGCTGTCAAAAAAGTTGAAATCCAGCGTCTGGATATGGGTATAAAGTTCCTGCCGGATGGTCAGCAAAATCTTGTTACACAGCTTTGCCATTATCCACATGCGCAGCTTGACGCTCAGGATCATGGCTACATTGATGGCCACCGCAAAGACAATCAGGTATAACAGCCCCCGCAAATCCCGCTGTGCGATACAGGTATCCACAGCGGTCTCCATGATCAGCGGATTTAAGAGACTGACCACCACGCAAAACGCCATAATCAAAAGTACAATACATATCTGCCATTTGTAGGCGAGAAGGTAGGAAAAAAGCCGCAGCAGGGTCTGGGACTTGGTGGCTTCCACCGTCATTTTCTCGTCGTCTTTATAAGAATTATAAGCCATGGATTACACCTCCCCATTTAACCAAGAGCCATACTGGGCCTGATAGGTTTTATAATAAAGTCCCTGTCTTGCGAGAAGTTCCTCATGGGTGCCGCGTTCCGCCACATGCCCATCCTCCAGCACAAGGATTTCGTCCGCATGCCGCACCGCGCTGATGCGGTGGGCGATAATGATTTTGGTTGTGCCGGACAGTTCCTGCAAAGCCTGCTGGATGGCCGATTCCGTCTCCATATCCAGTGCGCTGGTGGAATCGTCCATCACCAGAACCGGCGTATGCTTAGCCAGTGCCCGGGCAATACTGATCCGCTGCTTCTGCCCGCCGGAAAGCCCTACGCCCCGCTCCCCGATCACCGTATCGTACCGGGAATCCAGCTGTTCGATAAACTCCGCCGCCTGTGCCGCCTCCGATGCCTGCCGCACCTCCAGCGAGGACACACGTCCCTTTTTCCCCAGCACCACATTCTCCAGAATCGTATCGGAAAACAAAAACACATCCTGCATGACCGTGGAAATGCTGCCGCGCAGCTGCCCCAGGGAAAGCTCCTTGATATTGACACCGTCCAGATAAATCGCGCCGTCCGTGGCATCATAGAGCCGATCCAGCAGCTGGATAATGGAAGTCTTGCCACTGCCGGTAGCCCCCATAATCCCCACGGTTTTTCCCGGCTCCACATGGAAGCTGATGTGCTGCAAAATCTCGTGCATGTCGGCCTTGTGGAAAGAAACATCCTCAAACCGGATATCCCCTTTTACCTGATCCAATACGACAGGGTTTTCCTTCTCCAAAATCACGGGCTTGACATCGTATATCCGCTTGATCTTGCGGTAACTGCCCACCCCTGAGGAAAAGTCATTGGAAAGCCAGCCCAGCATTTCCATCGGCCATATGATATTGTTGGAATATTCCACAAATGCCCCCAGGCTGCCCAAAGACAGTTCCCCCCGCATGAAAAGATATCCGCCAATCAGCAGCACCAGCAGGGGCAAAAGCTTGCTCACCAAGGAAAACCACGGGGAATAGCGCACGAAAATCCTGGACTGTTTCATGTTCAGGTCATAATAACGCTGGTTGTGGGAAAGAAACTTTTTAATTTCATATTTTTCCCGTGCAAAAGCCTTTACCGTGCGCACACCGGCCAAGTTTTCCTCCGCCACGCTGTTTAACGCCGCGTTCTCCTCACTGATTTCCTCATACACCTGCCCCAGCTTCTTTTCCATAAAAAGGGCCAGCAGCGCACAGAAAACCATGCAGCAGGTAGGCAGAATGGCCAGCTTCCAGTGCAGGCTGTACATGCAAAACAGGATCACCGTGACATGGTAGGCAACCTCCATAAACAGCATCCCCACATATCCCAGCGTATTCCATACATTGTCGATATCATCCTTAACCCTCGCCATCAACTCCCCGGTCTGCATCCGGTCAAAAAATTCCGTGCTCAGCCCCTGGATGTGGGAAAACAAATCCCTCCGCATGTCCGTGGCGATGGTGACCGACATCTTGTCGAACGTGTACTCCTTAATATACTGGAACACAAAGCGTCCCACCGCGATACCAAAAATTCCCCCCAGCAGCGGCATCAGCTTCTGCAGCTGTCCGCCCACGATGACATCGTCGATGATGCGCCGGGTCAGCTGCGGCGACAAAAGATCCAGCGACACGGCAATCAGCATGGCCGCTATGCCCAGCAAATACCCGAAAGCATGCTGCCGTAAGTAAACCGATAATTTCTTCATAACAAAAACTCCCCCTTATGTAACCTTAACTGCTTTTCATTCCTTCCCACGCAGGCGTCCTCCCCCTGTCCTTTTTTCTGCCCTGCCAAACCTTTTTTGCACCAAAAAAGCCGTAGGAAGAAACTCTCCCTGCGGCCTGATCTGTCTGTGCAACCGGCTGCCGAATCCGCACATGAACTTAGTCCATGGCCATGGCATCCCCTGTCTTTGCAATGACGCGAATAAATTCGCCTATCAAAAAAGCCGCAGCATTTGATTGCCACGGCACCCAAAACGGATTGTCAGTAAAATCCCCTCACCAACAAACACCCATACCGGAAGCAATCCCCATCCTATTACCCTTA
>CARDPF010000146.1 GCA_948960675.1 uncultured Eisenbergiella sp. | reverse complement strand
TGCCGCGCTGGAACGGTACAAAATTGTGGTGGCCCCGGTTCTTTATATGGTAAAGGAAGGTATGCGAAAGGCACTGGAGGACTTTGTCCAAAAAGGCGGCGTGCTGGTGACGACTTACATGAGCGGGATAGTGGACCAGTCGGACAACGTGCATCTGGGCGGATATCCCGGGCCTTTGCGTAAGCTGGCAGGCGTCTGGGTGGAGGAAATCGACGCACTGGCGCCGGAACAGTATAACGAAGCCGTTTTTGCAGACCAGGACAGGGCAAAATGCGGACTGGTGTGCGACCTGATGCATCTGGAGGGCGCACAGTGTCTGGCGGAGTACGGGAGCGATTTTTATGCGGGAATGCCGGTGCTGGCCAAGAATGCGTTCGGGAAAGGCTTTGTCTATTATGTGGGAAGCCAGCTGGACGAGAAGGGGCTTTCCAAGGTGCTTCAAATGGCGGCAGCGGATGCCGGGGTTTCTCCCGTGATTTCGGAAGAAACCGGTCTGGAAGTAAGCCGCCGCAGGGCCAAGGACTGCAGCTATTATTTTGTGATCAATTTCCGGAAAGGGGAAGAAAAGATTCCCTCCTGTTTTGTGGGGAAAACGGATGTGTTGACCGGCAGGCAGGTAAAAGCAGGGGAGACATTATCCCAATATGACGTAAAAATCCTGCAGATTAACGAATAGGAACCGGGTAACAGTCGGGGGATGCATGCACCAAAACGCGATTTTATCGCGTTTTGGTGCATTTGCGTTACAGGCTAGCCAAAGGCTGGACCGTAACCAAACGGCATTTGGTGATATGGCGGGAGCAAAATCACAGTTTCGACACAGTTTCCACATGGTTTTTCCATATTTTTCAGGTAAACTTAGGGCAATAAGCCGGGCGGCTGGACATGATATGTAACAGTTCAGCCTTCGGCTGAACTGTTACGAAGATGCACACAGAACGCGATAAAATCGCGTTTTGGTGCGTGAAGCCCTCGCAAAATCGCGCACAGGGCACGATTTTGACTTCGCGGGATTTATGGCTGAACTGTTACCATGATATGGCTGCTGCAGGGCTGATGGCTTGACTGGAAAAAGAAAGGAGGATTAAACGGGTGGATTTTCGGCATGAGTGGAAACATGAGATTAATTACTCCGATTTGCTCACGCTCCGCCAGAGGCTTCGCTGCGTTGCAGGCCAGGACTGCCATGCAAAAGAAGGCCGCTACGAAATACGCAGCCTGTATTTTGACACGCCAACGGACCGGGTGCTGCAGGAAAAGCTGGACGGGCTGAATGTGCGGGAAAAATTCCGGATCCGTTATTACGACAAGGATACATCCCTGATTCGCCTGGAGAAAAAAGTAAAGCGCGGCGGTCTGTGTGGGAAGGAAAGCATACCGTTAAGCAGGCGGCAGGCACAGGCCATTGTGGAAGGGGAATATGGATGGGGGACGGGGGAGGCAGAGCCGCTTTTGCACGAATTGTGCCGGAAAATGACCACGCAGCAGCTTCGGCCAAAAACCATCGTGGATTATACCCGCGAACCCTTTGTGTATGGGCCGGGAAATGTGCGGATCACCTTAGATTACAATATCCGGACAGGATTTTTGGGAACGGATTTTTTAAATCCGGACTGTGTGACGATTCCCGTAAGGGACGCCCCGGTGATTTTGGAGGTTAAATGGGATGCGTTCCTTCCCGGAATCATCCGCGATGCCGTGCAGCTGAAAGGGCGTCGAAGCGGCGCTTTTTCCAAATATGCGGCATGCCGGATTTATGGCTGAATCATCATGTGGCGCAGGTTTGCTGCACCGGCAGCTTACAATAGGGCCTGACTTGTGCGGTAAACGGGCCAACCGGTAAAAAATCAGAAAAGGAGACTGTGGGACAATGACGTTTCGGGATATTTTCAAATCAGGATTTTTGGAAAATATGGACAGTGTGGGTGTGCCGGACATGGTGCTTGCGCTTTTGCTGGCCTTTGGGCTTGGGGTATTTATTTTTTATATCTATAAAAAGACATTTGCCGGGGTCATGTATTCCTCCGGCTTTGGCGTCACGCTGATCGCCCTTACGATGATTACGACGCTGGTGATTTTAGCGGTGACATCCAATGTGGTGCTTTCCCTGGGCATGGTGGGCGCATTGTCCATCGTGCGTTTTCGGACGGCAATCAAGGAGCCTTTGGACATTGCGTTTTTGTTCTGGGCAATTGCGGCGGGCATTGTGCTGGCGGCGGGACTGATTTTGCTGGCAGTGTTCGGAAGCGTGTTCATAGGGATTGTGCTGCTGCTGTTTGCGAATCAAAAGCCGTACCGCAATCCCTATATCGTGGTGGTCAGCTGCGAAAACCACGACAGGGAACAGCAGGTGACAAAGCTTTTAAAAAGCAGGGTGGAGCGCTGTGTGGTCAAGAGCAAATCGGTGCAAAAAGGAGCGGTGGAACTGAATCTGGATATCCGCATGAAGGATGACAATACGGACTTTATCAATGAACTGGCTAAGATGGACGGCGTCAGCAGCGCGGTGCTGGTCAGCTATAACGGCGAATATATGGGCTGAAAGGGAAGGCGATGGCGACACATAAATATGTAGATAAAATATGTATCGGAATTGCTGCGTTGACCCTGCTTTTGGCTTGCGTTTGCTGGTGGATGCCAAAAACGGGGACAGTGCCGGTAATGGCGGCGGCAGGATACGAGTCGCGGCTGTTTGATGTGGCAAAGGTTCATACCATAGACATTAAGATGGAGGATTGGGACGCATTCCTTGCCGCCTGTGAGGATGAGGAGTACAGGGCATGCTCGGTGGCCATCGACGGGGAGGAGTACTTTGACGTTGGGATTCGGGCAAAAGGAAATACCTCGCTAAGATCGGTTGCCGCTTACGGCAATGGCCGTTACAGTTTTAAAATCGAATTTGACTGTTATGAGTCCGGGCGTTCTTATCACGGATTGGATAAAATCAGCCTGAACAATATTATACAGGATAATACCTATATGAAGGATTATCTGGTATACCGGCTGATGGGGGACTTTGGGGTGGACGCCCCCCTGTGCAGCTATGCCTATATTACGGTGAACGGGGAGGACTGGGGCTTGTATCTGGCGGTGGAAGGGGTGGAGGAAAGCTTCCTTGCCCGCAACTACGGAAGCGGTTACGGCGAACTTTACAAACCCGACAGCATGGATATGGGCGGCGGAAGGGGACAGGGGGAACGGTTCGATATGGAGAAGCTGCAGGGGCTTTTCGGGGCGGAAATGCCCGGGGGAATCGAAGGGATAAATGCGCCTGTGCGTCCGGAAGAAGAAAACGGGACAGGGGAAAATGTATTGGCGCTACCACCAGGGGGAGAAGGGTTGTGGAAAAGCAACGGCGAAAACCCTTTTGACGGGGAGGACAGGCCTTGGGATCGGGAAGATGGGGGGCCGGCCTTTAGGGAAGGGGAAAAAAAGCCGTCGGTACAACCGGGAAAAGGCGGCATGCCCATGGGCAGCGACGATGTGAGGCTGGTATATACCGATGACGCCTACGATAGCTACCAAAACATTTTTGGGAATGCCAAAACCGATATCACAAACGCCGACAAAGACCGTTTGATTGCATCCTTAAAAAAGCTCGGGGAAAGAGAAGATTTGGAAGAAATTTTGGATGTGGAGGAGGTTCTTCGCTATTTCGTGGTGCACAATTTCGTATGCAATTTTGACAGCTATACGGGTGCAATGATTCATAATTATTATCTCTATGAAAAAGAGGGCAGGCTTTCCATGATACCATGGGATTACAATCTGGCGTTTGGCGGTTTTGGACAGGGAGCAGGGGATGCCACCGCCATGGTGAATTTTCCCATAGATACGCCGGTGTCGGGAGGGGCGGTGGAGGAGCGGCCCATGCTTTCGTGGATTTTTGCAAAGGAGGAATATACGGAACAATACCATGCGTATTTTGCGGAATTTTTACAGAAATATTTTGCAAGCGGTGTTTTGGAGGAGGAACTTAAGTCTGTCAAAGAGATGATTGCTCCCTATGTGGAAAAGGATCCCACCCGCTTTTGTACGTATGAAGCGTTCGAAACGGGAACCGATACCCTAAAAGAGTTCTGCCTGCTGCGTGCCCAAAGCATAGAAGGACAGCTGGCCGGTTCCGTTTGGGCGACCGCAGAAGGCCAGAAAGAGGATTCGGCGGCGCTGGTGGACGCTTCCCATATTTCGCTGTCGGCGATGGGGAATATGGATAACATGATGCGAGACGGGGAAAGGCCGCAGAATGGTCCGTGAACCAATTGCGCTCAAATGGTCTGCGTTTTCCGGCTGTATGGAATGGAACAGCGTTTTGGTGAAATTCCCCGTTTTGCATGTAGACATGGGTAAGAATGTGCCTGTCCGGTAAGGGACCGTCCTGCCGCTGCGTCCCACCGGCCCTCCTGTCCCTGCGCCCACCAAGGCCTGTGGCCAGCCAAGTGACATTACCCAAGGAAGATATTGATCGCAGGACACTCCTTGTGTATAATAAAGGTATACTGTGACTTTGCAACTGGAAAAACGGATAAATGCTTGTAACGTCAGAAAGCATTGATGGATAAAGAGGGCTTATGAAGAAGGATATAACCGCGGTCGGTTATGCGTTGGCGGCAGCTTTTTTTTACGCGTTGAATGTGCCTTGTTCAAAATTGCTGCTTACGGATGTTGCGCCCACATTTATGGCGGCTTTTTTATATCTTGGGGCAGGGGCAGGCGTGGGAGTTTTGTATTTGTTTCATTGGAAAAAGGAGGCGAAGACGGAGCGGTTGGAAAGGCAGGAACTGCCGTATACCATCGGCATGGTGGCGTTGGATGTGGTAGCCCCTATTTTGCTGATGGTAGGTGTGGACATTGGAAGCAGTGCCAACGCGTCCCTGCTTGGCAACTTTGAAATTGTCGCCACCACCGTGATTGCGTTGTTTCTTTTTGGGGAAAAGGTTTCCGGACGGCTGTGGGCTGCAATCGGATGTATTACCCTGGCAAGTATGATGCTGACCATGGACGCTGGCCAAGGCCTGCGTTTTTCACTGGGCTCCCTTTTTGTGCTTGGCGCGACGGCCTGCTGGGGGCTTGAAAATAATTGTACGCGGCGCATTTCCGGAAAAAGTACTTATCAGATTGTGACCATCAAAGGTCTTTTTTCCGGGGCGGGGGCTCTTTGTGTGGCTCTTTTGGCCGGGGAAAAATTCCCGGCGGCCAGTCTTATTTTGTGGGTGATGCTGCTGGGTTTTGTCGCTTATGGGTTAAGCATTTTCACATATGTCAGGGCGCAGAGAAGCCTCGGCGCTGCCCGCACAAGCGCATATTATGCGGTGGCCCCGTTTGTGGGGGCGTTGCTGTCCTTTGTGCTGCTCAGGGAAACTTTGTCTGTGGGCTATATTGCCGCATTGCTTGTAATGATGGTGGGAACCGCGCTTGTCGTTTATGATACGCTTTAGGGCTTGTTTGAAATGCCCTGGCATCCGAACATCTCCCCCGGAGTTGACATTTAAGGGAATATTTGCTACACTATCGTCAGTTTAAAAAGAAAGGAACATGCAGCGCAGACTGTGTGCAAGGTGATTAGGTGTGTTGATTTGGTAATTTTGGGCAAAGCGGAAACGGGGAGGCTTCCCGGGAGGGAAGGCGTTTGTGTGCCTGAAAATACCATGTCATTCACCGGTGGTGTCCGCCCATGGCGGACAAATTTGCCGGGCAGGCAGGATGTTTTTGCATGCTTGTATGTTTTGTAGGCAGAAAGCGGCCGGCTTGCCGGGGAGCCGCAAGTGTTTGCAAGGCATTTTAAGGCAACGCTATTTTTGGGAAGTCTCTCCTTTGGAGCGGACGCAGGCAGCCCGTGCAGGGATGTGTGCGCCGACGGATGGGAGGGATTTTTTTATGCTGTTATTGCGTGCGGATCATGTGCGGAAAAATTATGGGGACAGAACGGTACTGGAAGTGGAAAGTTTATCGATTTATACAAACGACAGAATCGGGGTGGTAGGGAAAAACGGGGCCGGAAAGACCACTTTATTTGAACTGCTGGCCGGACAGCTGGAGCCGGATGCAGGAACGGTCAGGCGCTTCGGGGAGATTTCTTATTGCAGGCAGCTGCAAGAGGGACAGGTGGCAGGGCACATGCAAAATGTCCAAGCGAAGCGGTGGCATGTGCCTGCCCGGGAGGATATGTCGGCTTTTAGCGGCGGGGAAGAAATGCGCCAAAAGCTTGCAGAGGCTTTTTCGGGGGAAAGCCATATCCTTTTGCTGGATGAACCTACCGCAAATCTGGACCGGGAGGGGATTGATAAGCTGATCGGCCAGCTGAAAAAAGCGGAAACCTTTTTGTGTATCAGCCATGACAGGGAACTGTTAAATGCCGTCTGTACACAAATTGCGGAGGTGGAAAACGGGAAAATCACCCTATATCCGGGCAATTATCGGGACTATGAGGCTTTTAAGGAGAAGGAAAGGCAGACCGCCCTGCGGGAATATGAGGAATACAGGCAGGAAAAGGGCAGATTGGAGGCCGTGTACAGAAATAAGCGGGAAAGCGCACAGCGGATGGTAAAAATTCCGAAAGGCATGTCGCCGCGGGAGGCGCATTTGCAGGATTTTCTGGCGGTGGGAAGAAACAGCAGCGGAAAGCAGAAAAGCATGAACCGTGCTGCGGATAATGTCAGGAAGCGGCTGGAGCATATGGAGGTCAAGGAAAAGCCGCAGCAGGAGGTAGAGATGCACCTGTGCTTTGAACGGACGGATCCGCCAAAGAGCCGCCGGATATTGGAGGCAAAGCAACTGTGCTTTGCCTATGGAACCCGGCCTTTGTTTCATGACGCGTCATTTTGTGTGAGCAACCGCAAAAAGACGGCGGTATTGGGAGAAAACGGGGTCGGAAAAACCACCCTGTTTCGGCTGATCGAGAAGGCGCAGCGGGAAGGGGCGGACGGCATACGGATGACGCCCAAGGCAAAGGTCGGCGTGCTGCGGCAGGATTTTTCGGGGCTGCTTCCCCATAAGACGGTGCTGGAAAATGCCATGGCGCAGAGCGTGCAGGATATGGCGATTGTAAAGAACGTGTTGGCGGGACTTTTGTTTTTTGCAGACGACTGGAACAAAAAAGCAGGCATATTGAGCGGGGGGGAAAAGATGAAGCTTTCCTTTGCGGCGCTTTTGGTATCCGATGCCAATGTGCTTTTGCTGGATGAGCCAACCAATTATTTGGACTTACCATCCATACGGGCGCTGGAAAAGCAGCTGGCAGCATATGACGGCGCGGTTCTTTTTACCTCCCATGACCGGGAATTTGTCAAAAATACGGCGCAGGAGCTTTTGGTGATCAAAGACTGCAATATACAACGTATATGCGCTACCCTGCAGGAGTATGAGGGGGAATGCCAAAAAGGGGAAAGGAAACCCCAAAACCGTCAGGAGCGGATATCGAAAGAGGAGCGCATGCGGCTGGAACTGCGCCTTGCCAATCTTACCGGGCGGCTGGGGCATGCGCCGTCCCTTGATGAGAAGGAGAGGCTGGAAGCAGAGTATTGGGGGATTGTGGAAAAACTTCGTGTCAATAGCCATACGCACTGAAGGAAAAAATCAATTTTGCGGAAGAAGAGAGGCATGGACGGCTTCCTGCTTACGCAAAATTGATATCTGTGGGTTGAAGGCATCCGGTTTCCTTCCCTGCTTTTCGCGCTTTTTCGAGTCCGTTCGA
>CARDPF010000145.1 GCA_948960675.1 uncultured Eisenbergiella sp. | reverse complement strand
GAGGGAAGCCCCAAGGAAATGATCGACGCTTATAAGCAGGTATTGGTGGGACAGTATGAGATGCCAAAGGCTGTGGAGGATGTGCCGGATTTGACGGCAGACGAGGATGTGCGGGCGGCCCTGGATAAGCGGAAGCAAAAGCAGGCGGGGCAAAATCCCGAGATGTTGGAATACGGTTCCAGGGAAGCGGAGATTGTGGACTATTGTCTGACGGATGAGAACGGTCTGCAGACTGCGGCGGTCTTGAAGGGGAACCGCTTTGCCATGCGTATGCGGGTGAAAATCCACCGGGACCTGGAGGCGCCGATTTTTGCCCTTTCCATCAAAAACAGTAAGGGCGTGGAAATCACCGGAACCAATACCATGTTTGAAAAAGCCTTTTTGGACGGCGCATCGGCGGGGGAGGAAAAGGAAATCACTTTTACACAGAAGATGCGTCTGCAGGGCGGCGATTACCTCATTTCCCTGGGGGTGACGGGATATGAAAAGGACAAATTTGTGGTATATCACAGGCTTTATGACGTCCTGCACCTTACAGTGGTGTCCGACAAGGACACGGTAGGTTATTTTGACATGGAATCCGAGGTGGAAGTCAAAAACGTGTAGGGAAGGAAAAGGATGTTTATGGAAAACGGCGGGACGGAAAAGATCGGTAAGGTAGTGTTGGATTATACCTTTTATCCGGGAGAAGATTTCTACTGTGACGGCGCATCGGAGGACGAACTGCTTTCCATTGTGCAAAATACGCAGCCGGATCGATATCAGGAAGAGATTCAAAAGAGGCGCAGCTGGGAAATTCTTTACCACCTTTCCGATCTACGGGAGAATATTGTGGAGTGGCTGCCCATAGATAAGAAGAGTAAGGTGCTGGAAGTAGGCTCCGGCTGCGGCGCTGTGACGGGCAGCTTAGCCAGAAGGGCGGGCAGTGTCACCTGTGTGGAACTGTCTAAAAAGCGCAGCCAAATCAACGCCTACCGCCATAAAGACTGCGGCAATGTTACCATCCATCTGGGGAATTTTCAGGATATTGAGCCTGCCCTGCCCACCGATTTCGACTACATTTTCCTGATCGGTGTTTTTGAGTACGGCAAAAGCTATATCGGCTCCGATACGCCATTTTCGGATTTTTACAAAATCGTGAAAAAGCATGTCCGGCAGGGGGGCCGTATTGTGATCGCCATCGAAAACAAGATGGGACTCAAGTATTGGGCGGGCTGCCGGGAAGACCATCTGGGCACTTTTTTTTCAGGGCTGGAGGATTATCCGGAGGGCGGCGCGGCGCGTACCTTTACCAGAAAGGGACTGGAAAAAATCCTGCGGGAATGCAGGGAGGAGCAGATTCATTTCTATTACCCCTATCCCGATTATAAGTTTATGACCATGGCATATTCCGACCGGTATCTGCCTAAGGTGGGGGAGCTTTCGAATAATTTGCGCAATTTTGACAGGGACAGAATGCTTTTGTTCGACGAAAAAAAAGTGTTTGACATGCTGGTCCGGGAGGGGTTGTTCCCGCTGTTTAGCAATTCCTATCTGGTGGTGACGGGGGAAGCGCTGCCTACGGTTTACACCCGCTTTTCCAATGACCGGGCGAAGCATCTGTGCATCCGGACCGATATCGGGGAAGGGGACGGGGGGAAAAAATATGTGAGAAAGCTGGCGGCAAACCATGAGGCTGCAGGCCATATCCGGCAGCTTTGCAAAAATTACCCTCTTTTTGAGGCCCGCTTTGCGGGGAGTGGTCTGTCCGTCAACCGTCTGGAGGAAAAATATACGCCGGAGGGGGAGGCGTATGCGGAATTGGAGTTTCTGGAGGGCGCAGATACGCTGGAGGAGTTGTTGGATGAATGCCTGGCAAAACGCGACGAGGACGGGTTCCGGGCGTTGTTTGAGCGTTACCAAAGGGCGGTGGAGTGGAAGGCGCAGGAAGGGCCGCAGAACTTTGACCTGACATTTCCCAATATCTGCGTGCAGGAAGACCGGTGGACCATGATTGATTACGAGTGGACTGCGGACGGCCTGTGTCCGGCGGATCTTATCCGCAGGGCGCTATACTGCTATACGCAGGAGGACAAAAAGCGTAAAAGCGATCCGATTGTGCAAAAGGTTATGGCGGATATGGGCATGGATGCGGATACCATTGCCTCCCTGCAGGAGAAGGAGACGGCATTCCAACGGTCCGTCATGCAAGAAAGGGACAAAACGTACCGTCTGGCGGTGACGGATGTGCGCCACCTGATCGGGAACCAGGCGGTGCCCGTGCAGGAATTTTTCAATATGCCCCGCAGGCGGATGCAGGTTTTTGAGGATTTTGGGGAAGGGTATACACAGGAGCATTCGTACTATATGGAAAATACCCATCTGGACGGTGACAGGATACGGGCAGAGATTGTATGTAAGCCCGGGGTGAAGGCAATCCGGCTGGATCCGTTGGAGGAGCCGTGCCTGATACGGATTCTATGCGTCTGTTATGGGGGGCAGAAACTGACAAAGCAGCAGCTTGCCAAAGCGGTGGTCACAAACGGGGAGACGGTTGTGGAGGATCCAAAGACCGGATACAATGCGGGGGAAGAAGGAGGCATGCATACGGTGTTGTTTGCACACCATGATCCGAATATCAATGTGCGTCTGGATATGCTTTCGGAGCAGGGGCGCCTTGATTACACGGCGGCGCCGTCCGTACTGGTCATAGAGGCCCAGGTTGCCCTGCTTTCGGAGCAGATGCTTGCAGATATCCGGGAAAAAATAGGGAGGAAACATTTTTGGTTTCGACGGTAAAAAATAAATTGCAGGAAACGCTTGTGGGCAGGCAGAAAAAGCGGTATGAGCAGCAGATTGCCCGTCAGGACATTTCTTATGACAATTGGATTCGGGAACGGGAGGAACAGGAGAAGGAAGGGCGCATCCTTTTGGGGAAAGAACTGAAAATGGAGGTGATTTCCTATCAGGAATGCGGGCAGAATTTCTCCTTTGACCATTATAAAAGAGCGGATATTTTGGTATTCCACGCAGGGGACGGTACGCCGGACATGCGGGAATTGGCACTGGTGGCCGACTACTTTACCCGCCATCCGGATACGGTCATTCTTTATGCGGATGAGGATGAGGCAGATGAGGGGGGTGTCCGCAGCAATCCGTGGCTGAAACCGGACTGGTCGCCGGACACGCTGCTATCCTATTTCTATTTTGGCGGCTTTTTTGCGGTGCGCAGGGAGGAGGGCTGCCGGGTAGCATGGCTGGGGAAAGAGGATTGCCGCCAAAACCTTTATGATTTTGTCCTCAAAGCGTCGGAAATTACCGGGTGTGCAGCCCATATCGACAGCGTGCTGTTTCACCGCAGGAAAATACAGGCTTGGGGGTTTGAGGAATGTTTCGATGACCTAAAGCGTGCGGCCTATACCAGGCGGGGCTGGCCGCTTGTGCCGAAGGGAAAGGTTTCCGTGGTCATACCCAGCAAAGACAACCCAAGGGTGCTTTCCAACTGTATCCATTCGGTTTTGGAGTCCAGCACCTACCGGGATTTTGAAATTATTGTGGTGGACAACGGCAGCAGTGCAAAGAACCGGGAGCGGGTGGAGCGCATGCGCCAAATGCTGGAGCCTGCGTACCGGTTTCTCTATCACTATGAACCCATGGAATTCAATTTTTCCAGAATGTGCAATATCGGCGTTTCTCTGGCGAAGGGGGAGTATGTTCTTTTATTGAACGACGATATTGAAATTACGCAGGACGACTGGCTGGAGCGGATGATGGAAAAGGCGGTGCTGCCCCATGTGGGGGCGGTGGGGGCCAAACTGATTTATCCGGGCACGGAGATCATCCAGCATGCCGGTATCACCAATATCCATCTGGGGCCGGCGCATAAGCTGCAGTTCCGCTCCGACGCCAACGAATACTATTTCAAGAAAAACCGTCTCGCCTTTGATGTGCTGGGGGTGACGGGGGCCTGTCTGCTTGTGAAAAAAAGAATATACGAGGAAGCGGGGGGGTTTTGCGAAAAGCTGCGCGTAGCCTTCAACGACGTGGAGTTTTGCTACCATTTGCACGATTTGGGTTATGTCAATGTGGTGCGCAATGATGTGGCGCTGACCCATCATGAATCGCTGAGCCGGGGGGCCGACGACAGCACGGAAAAGCTGCGCCGCCTGCACCATGAACTGAATATGCTTTATGAACTGCATCCGTCCATTTACGGCAAGGATCCGTATTACCACCGGTATTTGATTTCGGATGTGCTGGATGCGGAATATTACACGGGCTGCCGGTATGACTTTACAAAGCGCGTGGAAAAAGTACAGCCCCAAAGGCTGGAAAACGGGCTTTGTCCCGAGTGGCATAACGAAGTGCTGCGGATGGGGATTGAGTTTGCGGGGGATATGCAAAAATGGCAGACCGGGCAGCCAGGCAGCGGGGATTGGATGATTCAGGGCTGGGCTTGGGCCCTGATGGTGGACAACTGCCGTTACCGGTTTAATCTGCTTTTAAAGCCCGTGGAAAAGGGCTTTCTGGGAAAGGGATCCAGCGAGTGCGCCATGCCAGAGGACCGCAGCCAGGTGTGGCAGCTGCCCTGTACGCGCCAGTACAGGCCGGACATTGACGCGAACTTAAACGGGATTATCCATACCAAACTGCCGGGAGTATGTGTGACCTTTGAACGTGACAGCCTGCCTGCCGGGGAGTATCTGATCGGATTTTTGTGGGAGGATGCCTGCTCCCGCCAAAAGCTCTACCGTTTCAGCGCCGAAACACTGACGGTGGGTGAGGGTTAGGGAGGCTTTGCCGGAGGGATTCCCTGTTGTCGTTTAAATAAGATTGCGTAAGGTGGACGCCGTCTATAAACTGCGCCGGGTCAAGGTATACAAGACTGGAGGCAAAGCGGTCAAAAAGAAAGCCGACGCCTGCAGACTCCAATTTTTCCTGCAGGGATTGCAGCGATGCCGTGTCGGTGTCTTCTGGCAGCGGGGAGGAAAGCAGGACAAATTCGACGTTTTGGGAAGCGCACAATTGCTGCATTTTCACGATATAGGGGATGGCCAGATCCGGCATGGGGCTGTTTGGGAGGCGGCTCTTTTCCAGACCGTGGTTATACCATTCCAAAAGCTTCGGATACCGGCCCAGCATCCATTTGACAAAATCCTGCCTGCAAAAGGGGCGGCCGTATACATTTTCCACATCCTTTTGCGTCTGCATATCCAGACAATCCAGGAAAGCTTCCCGGTAGAGCGGGGTGATAAAATAGCTGTACGTATAGTGGAAATTGGCACCGGCCAGCAGGTTGTCCGGACGGGCCATATAGTAGACGGTCCTGGTCTGGGGGTGGTTTTTCAGGAAATTGTTCAGCAGGATATAGTTGCCCGCCGGCAGGATGGCCTGGGTGGTGGCCAGATAGCACAGGGCAGGATCCTGGTCCTGTTCGTCCGGATGGAAAAGCTGTCTGGCGACGCTGTCCCCCAGCAAGACCGAGGTATAGCCGCCGGGCTGTGCCGAAATGTCCAGCGCTTTGTAGACTTCAAACGCCACCAGGGGCGAATCCTTGGAGACAGCATAATACAATGCGTTTCCTGCGCCGAAAAGGAGAAGGACGGCCAGAAAAAGAAGGATTGTTTTTTGCAAAAATTTTTTCATGTCACGGATGCCTTTCACTTATGGCAGTGCGCCGGAAACGGCGCGTGCCGGTTTTAGAACTGGAAGTAGATGAACGCGCCCGGGTCGGTTCCGTACCGGAGCCAGTAAAACAGCGCGAGGGTGGTGATTGGGGCCAACACCCAAACCGGCAGGGCGCGCCTTCCTTTATGCTCGATGCCGATATCCATGCAGGCCTGCAGGACGAGGAAGAAAAGGAGCAGCAAAAGCTGTAGCTTTTGCATTTGCAGGGCGGCAAGCCCCAAGGAAAGGTAGCTGCCCAAAGAAGCAAATCCCGTCATGCAATGGGACAGCACATAGCAGGCATCGGCCGGGCTTTTGGCCCGGAAAAACACCCAGGCAGCGCTCACCAATAAAAAGGTCCAAAGCTGTTTTACAAATTTGGGCAGCCGGATGTGGCCCAAAAATCTTTTCACCGTCTGTTCTGTGATTTGGAGCAGGCCATGTAGCAGTCCCCAAAAAACAAACGTCCATGCGGCCCCGTGCCACAGGCCGCTCAGCAAAAACGTGAGCAGGATATTCCGTGCCGCCTTCCAGGCACCGACACGGTTGCCACCCAGCGGAATGTAGACATAGTCGCGGAACCAGGACGTCAGGGAAATGTGCCATCTGCGCCAGAAATTTTTGACGGAATCGGCCAGATAGGGCTGCGCAAAATTGGGATTTAGGGAAATGCCCAGTAAACCGGCGGTGCCGGTGGCAATGTCGGAATAGCCGGAAAAATCGCAGTAAATTTGCAGGGAATAGAAAAATACGGCCAGCAGCAGCCCAAATCCCGCGTGGGCAGGCAGATCGGCGTAAACGGTGTCCACATACACACAAAGGCTGTCGGCGATGACGGCCTTTTTCAGATAGCCTTCCAAAATGCGCTGCAGGGACAGCCAGCCGGATTTTGCTGAGAAGCGTTTTTCTTCCCGGAATTGTACAGTCAGATCTTGGATCCGCTCAATGGGGCCGGCCAATAAAACCGGAAAAAACGCAACTGCGGCGGCAAAGTATCCGAAATGCCGTTCCGCCCGTATACGTCCCCGGTAGACGTCGCACACGTAAGCCAGCGTCTGGAACAAATAAAAAGAAATACCCACCGGCAAAAGCAGGCGTATCGGGGAGAGGGGGACGGAAAGGTGGAAAAGGGACAGTAAGCCTGCGGCCATTTCCGAGAAAAAGCCCAGATATTTGAACAGCAGCAGCGTGCCGATTTGGATACAGACAAATATCCAAAGATAAACCTTTTTGCGCCCACCCTGCGCCCCCTCCAGCAGCAGCGCCGTGCCGTAGGACAACGCCGTCGCGCCAAAGAGGAGGGCGGTATAGGCCGGATTCCAACAGGAATAAAAAAGGTATCCGGCAGACAGCAGCAGAATCCACCGGTATTTTGGGGAAAGCCTCCAATAAGTAAAAAATACGACGGTCAAAAACAGGAGAAAGGAAAGGGATTGAAATTGCATAAAGGCCGCCTTTCCCCGTTATTTTAAAGGCTTGGCGCCGGCCTTTTCCTGAAGCTTTTCCACGTTGCGCTTAAACCAGCCCTTTTTCTTGGTATCTGCAGGCGGGGTAAGCGTACCCCGCAGCGCCCTGACGCTGGTTAAGTAAATACCGCTGACAGTGGCTTTCACTTCCTTTTTAACAGGGATGATGTCAAAAATCTTTTCGTCGCTGACCAGCGTTACGATCTGGGGGCCGATCTTTGCCTTGACAATGGGAAGCTTGGAACCGCGCAAAAGCTTGGGCGTATTATCCAATACCGCCTGCGGCAGCCCGGCATCTTTGAGCTTCATTTTCTTCTTGTCGATTACCAGCATCGTTACGTTCTGCTTGTAAGCTTCCAGCTGACGCTCCTGCTCCGCCTGCTTGCGCTGCGCCTTCCTGCCCAGAAAATACAGGGCGATCACGGCAGCGACCAAAATGACTAAAATCACCAACAATACAATGGTCCATGTTTGCATGGCATGGTTCCTCCTTGCTTCTCCGGTTTTTTATGAATACGGACACTTATCCCCATTTTAGCAGAATCTTCCCGTTTACACAAGGTAAACTTGCTAATTTACGGGGTGAATGCTATAATACTATGAAAGCCCCGACCGGCAGCCGGGCGTATGGGCAAGCTTGCTTGCACAGA